>CACZSE010000022.1 GCA_902783735.1 uncultured Lachnospiraceae bacterium | reverse complement strand
TTCTGGGAGTTGTTTTTCTTCCGCTGTTTATTGTGATCGCCATTGTCGGAGGTCTGTTTTATCTGATACTGCCGGCACTTATAATCCTTGGCATTGTTGCACTTATCGGGAAACTGACAACTGCATAAAAATTAGGCGTGGACAAGGTTCCGCGCCTTTTTTATGCAAAAATGCTTATCAAATCCGTTTCATGCCTATATAATAATATACTGTAAAAGGTTGATCGATCATTGGACAAAAAAAGAGTCATCCGACCGGATAACTCTTTTATCATCGGGGTGACGTGATTCGAACACGCGACCTCTACGTCCCGAACGTAGCGCTCTACCAAACTGAGCCACACCCCGAGTGACACATGAGACATTGTATATTATTTTAATAAAAAAATCAACATGAAAAATAATTAATCAACTGACCGGTCATTTCTACTGTGAAGGAGAGAATTGAAGATGGCGCTGCAATTAAACCAACTGACCCAATTTGATGATATAGTCATTCAATGTCATGACAATCCCGATGCCGATGCGCTTGCAAGCGGGTTTGCACTAAAACTGTATCTGGATAAAATGGGAAAGGAGGCCAGATTTATTTATGGTGGAGCAAACCCGGTCAGTAAGAGTAACCTGGTTCTCATGATGGAAAATCTGGGGATACCTGCAGAGCATGTAACTGATTTGGAAAAGCCGCAATTACTTATAACCGTGGACTGTCAGTATGGCGAGAGCAATGTTACACATTTTGAAGCAGAAAATATAGCGGTTATAGATCATCATCAGATTTCGGGGGAATTGCCTTCCATGTCGGAAGTAAGGAGCAGCTACGGTTCATGTTCGACTGTTATGTATGAACTGTTTTTACTCGAGGGACTTGATATAAATGAAGACGAAAAACTGGCTACCGCCCTTTACTATGGACTCATGACCGATACGGGCGGGTTTGCTGAGATATCCCATCCGGCCGACAAGGATCTGAGAGACCTGTCAAAGCCAAACAAGGCAGACATAGTTCTTTTCAAAAATTCCAATATATCAAGGGAAGAACTTATTATTGCGGGAGATGCACTAAAGCACGCATATTACAATGATGACAGGCTATATGCAATGGTTGAGGCTAAGCCCTGCGATCCGAACATATTAGGTCTCATAAGTGATATGCTCCTGGAGGTAGACTGTGCGGAAACCTGTCTTGTATACAGTATACTTCCGTTTGGAGTCAAGATATCTGTCAGAAGCTGTGTAAAAGAAGTTAAAGCCAGTGAACTCGCAGGCTTTCTTGCATCCGGATACGGTGGCGGAGGCGGACATTTAGTCAAGGCCGGCGGATTATTAAAAAAAGAACTTTTGGAACAGGGAAATATAGGTTATAACAGCGAATGCATCGGCAGGTTTTTAGACGAAAGAATGCATTCATACTTTGATTCTTCCGTAATAATCCACGCAGGAGAGCAGATAGAGGATCTGTCAGAATACGATCATTATATTAAGCATGAACTGACAGTCGGATACGTAAAAGGAATGGATCTGGCACCTTCAGGTACTATGATCATGATAAGAACTCTTGAAGGAGATGTCGATGTTACCATAGATGAAGATCTGATCATCATAATAGGAGTTGACGGCGAGATATATCCTACAAATAAAAAGAAGTTTGAGGCCGGTTACAGATATAGTGATGCTGAGTACATCTATCCGGGGGATTACTCACCCAAGGTAACAAATACGTCTACCGGAGACAGGATCAGTCTTTTGGCTTATGCCGGTTCGTGCATAGCCAAAGGCGGAAGCGGTATATATGCAAAAAAACTTGATCATCGGGTTAAAGTATTTACCAGATGGGATCCCGATAAGTACTATCTGGGAGTTGAGGGAGATTATCTGGCAGTCAGAGCAGACGATCCCTCAGACATATATGTTATAGCAAAAGATATTTTCCATAAGACCTACAGTAAGGCAGATATACAGGAGTAATACAATGAAATATGATGCTTTTATAAGCTACAGACATGCACCTCTGGACATGGAAATGGCAAAAAAAGTTCATACAGGACTCGAGACATACAAGATACCGAAAGCGGTGAGAACAAAAACAGGAAAGAAGAAGATGGGCAGAGTGTTTCGTGACCAGGAAGAACTGCCTATAGGAAGCGATCTGGATGATAATATATCTGCAGCTCTTTCGGAGTCGGAGTATCTTATTGTTATCTGTTCTCCGAGGACACCCGATTCTTACTGGGTTTGTAAGGAGATAGAGACATTTATCAAGATGCATGACAGAAACCATGTTCTTGCAGTTTTGATAGAAGGTGAGCCGGATGAAAGCTTTCCTGCCCAGCTTTTGACAGATGAGAACGGAAATCCCGTTGAACCTCTTGCTGCCGATATAAGAGGTAACAAAAAGGAAAGAAACAGTAAGTTTAAAACAGAGATCCTCCGACTTGCTGCGCCCGTTATCGGTTGTACATATGATGATCTTAAGCAGCGTCACAGAGAACGTGTCATAAGAAGAATAGTGACAACGGTATCGGCGGGAGCAGCTGCAATAGCAGTGGCAGGAACAGCATTTGGTATATACAATGCCAATGTAGCACAAAGAATGAAACAGCTTGCTGACGAAAAAGCAAAACTTGCCGATGAAAAGACCAGACTTGCCGACGAGATCATGTTTCAGTTCAAAGGTAAGCAGGAAAACCAGTCACGTTTCTTCGCGGAGGAATCGTTGTCCTTACTCAATTCCGGTAACAGGGAGGATGCGATCTTAATGGCCTTGGAAGCACTTCCGTCACAGAACAATGACAGACCTTACGTTCCCGAAGCGGAATATGCTTTGAGCAGGGCGCTTTATGCATATAACAATGACAACAATGTCACATTTGACAGAAATCTCAATCATTCTCTTCCTGTTACAAATATGATCAAGACAGAGGACGAGAGCAAAATTGTTACTATCGACAGCGGAAACAGGGTATATGTCTGGGATGTAAAGACCTGGTCACTGTTAGTTGTTATCGAACCTACCGTTGATGAATCAAATTACTATAATTCCGTAAGAAGTGCCGATGCCGATTCGGACGGTGTATATGTTGCGACTGAAAAGGACCTTACTAAATATGATTACAACGGAAATGTGTTATACAGCAAAAAATATGAAGACAGTATCAGACAGTGTGTTGCGGCAGAGAGTAAGAACAAGATAATCGTTGTTTGCCGTAAGAGTATAAATGTTCTTGACTCAGGATCGGGATCTGAAATAAGTGTCTTTGAAAATGATACAGAAGATGTATATATGGACAACGGGCGTTATTACAAAGATCAGGGAATATTTGCTGTAGCTCATTTTGCGGTAGATGCCAACAGTGCATACCTTTCAATACTTAACTTAAAGGATGATTCGATCACACA
>CACZSE010000021.1 GCA_902783735.1 uncultured Lachnospiraceae bacterium | reverse complement strand
TAAAGCAATATGTCTGCAGCCATGAGTGACGGATATGTAAACAGACCCGCATTTATATTGTCTTTATGCTTCTCTGACTTGTCCTTAAACTGAGTCATACGACTAAGTTCTCCGAACATGGTATAACAGTCAAGAACCCATCCGAGCTGAGCATGAGCCGGCACATGTGACTGTAAGAATAAAGTATTCTTCTCGGGATCGAGTCCGCACGCGATGTAAAGAGCAAGCATCTCTACAGATCTTCTGCGAAGCTCCTTCGGATCCTGTCTTACGGTTATTGTATGAAGATCCGCCATGAAATAATAACATTCAAATTCGTTAACGCGATCTGCCCAGTTCTTTATGGCTCCCAGATAGTTTCCAAGATGCAGATCTCCGCTTGGCTGGATGCCCGAAAGCATTACCTTCTTTTCATTTTCCATAATCTTATCTCCCCGAAATAATCTTATAATTCACAATTGTTCACGGTTCTGGGGAAGGGTATAACGTCACGTATGTTGCCCATACCTGTCAGGTACATGATGCAACGTTCAAATCCCAGTCCGAAACCGGCGTGTCTTGCAGAACCGTACTTTCTCAGATCGAGATAGAAATCATAATCTTCTTTGTTAAGTCCCATCTCTTCCATACGCTTTTCAAGAAGCTCATAGTTATCCTCACGCTGAGAACCGCCTATGATCTCACCGATACCGGGAACGAGACAGTCACAGGCCGCAACCGTCTTTCCGTCATCGTTTAGTTTCATGTAAAATGCCTTGATATCCTTGGGATAATCGGTTACGAAAACAGGTCTCTTGAACTCTTTTTCCGTAAGGAATCTTTCATGTTCCGTCTGAAGATCGCATCCCCAGAATACTTTATAATCAAACTCGTCATTGTGCTTTTCAAGGATCTTGATCGCATCCGTATATGTAACACGTCCGAAGTCACTGTTAACAACATGCTCAAGTCTCTCAATAAGTCCCTTGTCGACAAAGCTGTTAAAGAAGTTCATCTCTTCAGGGCAGTTATCCAAAACATATCTGATAACATATTTGAGCATAGCCTCGGCGCACATCATGTCATCTTTCAGATCTGCAAAGCACATCTCGGGCTCTATCATCCAGAATTCTGCTGCGTGACGGGTCGTGTTCGAGTTCTCGGCACGGAATGTCGGTCCGAATGTATAAACATTCTTAAATGCAAATGCATAGGTCTCTACGTTCAGCTGTCCGCTGACTGTAAGGTTTGTGGGCTTGTTGAAGAAATCCTGCGTAAAATCAACCTTGCCTTCTTCGGTAAGAGGAAGATTGTTCATGTCCATAGTTGTGACCTGGAACATCTCTCCCGCACCCTCACAGTCACTTCCGGTGATAATAGGAGTATGTACATATACAAAGCCTCTCTCCTGGAAGAATTTGTGAATGGCATATGCAGCAACAGATCTTACCCTGAATACGGCTTCGAAAGTATTTGTTCTTGCTCTTAAATGAGAGATCGTACGAAGATATTCAAATGTATGTCTTTTCTTCTGAAGCGGATAATCCGGTGTGGATTCGCCTTCTATCATGATCTCAGTTGCCTGCATCTCAAAAGGCTGCTTTGCATCGGGAGTCGCTACTATCTTTCCCTTTGCCACTACAGCGGAACCGATGTTTAACTTTGTGATCTTATCAAAGTTTGACAGTCCGTCGGAATATACTATCTGGAGCGCTTCAAAAAAGGTTCCGTCATTGACGACCAGAAAGCCGAAGCTTTTGGAATCTCTGTTTCCTCTTACCCAGCCTCCTACGGTCACCTCTTTATCAAAATATTCTTCTTTGTTTCGAAATAAGTCTCTGATGTTTAAAAGATCCATATTGTTAACCTCTCTGTGATCATAATATCATATATTACTCTGCGGCTGCATCTTCGGATGCAGAGGGAGCAACGATATTTGCATTCTCTTTTATAAGTTCAACAGCCTTTCTGTTCACCAGATAAGCCTTGTACTCTTCAATATTGTACTTTTCTTTGAATTCATCAAGTGTGGAAACTCCGTATTTATCCAGATTTGCGGCTATATCCTCCTCAACCATCTTATCGGTTATCTTTATACCCGCATCCTTAAGGATACTGCCCGAAGCAAGGTCTACCTTGACCGCCTGTATTGCGGAATCCTCAACATATTTTATGTAGGCATCTTTATTTTCAAAGCCGTAGTATCCTATAACGAATGTATCAAGATCCACTCCGAACTGCGAAGCATACTGTGTATCCATGTTCATGACATTGTCATAGTAATATTTGTATCTGTCCTGAGGAACCTCATCCGTGAAATCACAAAGCTCGATCATCTTCTGCATTGCAGAATTGTCTAACTGCGTCTCATAATTCTTCTTTGCTTCATCCTCAAGCTGCTGTCTTATATATACTTTAAGCCCGTCGATAGTTGAAACATTTGTTATTCCCAGTCCGGCCACATATTCATCGGTCAGCTCGGGAACCTTTTTTTCTTTAATGCCGTTTAAGATGACTGTAAAGACCGCATCCTTTCCTGCCAGGTTCTCTGCAGTATAGTCTTCAGGGAATGTAACGTCTATATCCCTTGTCTCTCCGCTCTGCATGCCTATGAGCGCCTCTTCAAATCCGGGGATGAACATGCCCGAACCTATCTCAAGGTCATATCCTGCCTGACCCATGTTTGAACCGCCTTCAAAAGCAACACCGTCAACCTTTCCTTCATAGTTGATATTTGCGATATCACCGTTTTTTAATGCTCTGTCTGTTACATCTACCGTCTCAACAGAGCTTTTAAGGTTATCTTCAATGCGCTTGGCCACCTGTTCATCGGTAACAGGCACTACTTCGGCTTCAAGTGTGACTCCCTTATAGTCACGCATTGCCGTGATGTATTTATCGGGATTTACCGAAGTAATGTCGTCTCCCGAAAACGAACATCCTGACAGACACATCATGCCGCATGCCGCAGCAAGAAAGGTAAGTAATCTTTTTTTCATAATGTTCTCCGTTTTATCGTGAGTAATAGTTTACTCTCAATTCTCTCTTTTAATACCACATCCCATATTTATACCATATTTTCGGGCTTTATTAAAGAGTTTCTTGCCTTTCGTCGCATAAAATGATAGAATTCTAAATGATTTTTACTATTTATCAGCCATTGTGGGAGGATTTAAATTGAAAACAGGTACTATTGTAATGCTTATCATCATCGCAATACTTATTATAGCGATAGTTGTTTTATACTTTCTCGGAAAAAAAGCTCAAAAAAAGCAGGAAGAACAGAAAGAAGCCATTGAAGCTGCCAAGCAGTCAGTTTCGATGCTCATTATCGATAAGAAGCGCATGAAGCTTAAGGATGCAGGCTTTCCGGCATATGTTCTTGAACAGACGCCGAAGATCATGCGTAATTCAAAGGTTCCGGTCGTAAAGGCAAAGGTCGGTCCCCAGATACTGACACTTATATGTGAAGAAAGCATCTTCGAAGATGTGCCCGTCAAAAAGGAAGTCAAGGCCAGCGTCAGCGGTATGTATATTACCGAAGTAAAGGGCCTTCACGGAAAGCCCATCGTCAGAGAACAGAAGAAGAAAAGCCGTTTCAAAAGAGCACTGGAAGCCGCTCAGGAAAAGGCCGGTGCAAAACCCATCAAATAAAAAATCAAAGGAGCCGCAGTTTACAGCGACTCCTTGTTTTTTACCTTTATGCTTATGTGACAATCCGCAAGATAATCATAATTCATATCAAGAACATAATCTATGTCAAGATCCAGACTCCCGGATGTCTCGACGCAGGTTATGTTTTTTGTTTTAAACCCCAGAGTAAAGCCTCCAAACTGAGTATCGTAATTGGTCAGTTTCTTTACTCCCAGACAAAACGGCATCTCGACGTTTACGGCACCTCTTTTGGTAACAATAACTTCCTTTATGCCTATCTTTATGAGACATTTGGTGATCTCGTCGCTGCCTTCAACTTTTTCGCTGTACATCAGATAGCGCTTGTCATCCTTCACAAAATATCTGCCTTCATGCTCGGATGATATGCTTTCCGCACCGGTATCACGTCCTATCTGCATTCCCTTTATGGATATCAACACCTGTTCATTCATGGTTATCCCTGTCCTTCTTCAGAACGTATCTTTTTAATTATGGATGCTTCCTGATTCTTAATATGAACCGATATCTCTTTTGTTGCCGTCTCCACATCTCCGCTTATGATCGCATCATAGATCAGACGATGCTCCTCCACAAGCTTTCTATGACCGCTCCTGTCCTTAATGTACTCAAACCTGTAACGATACATCTGCTCTGCAAGATTATTGACCATCTGCCCGAGCCTCATGTTCCCGGTAGCGTCAAATATGGCATCATGAAATGCCACATCGGCGCGCGCGATCTGTCCCGCATCGTCGGTCTCCGCAAGAGCCTCAAATGCCAGTAACGTCTCCTTAAGTCTTTCCTTCTGTTCATAATTTATTCGCCTGCAGGCCAGATCTACAGCCAGTTTTTCCAGTGCAAGGCGCACCTCTAAAACATCGGTCAGGCTTTTTTCGGTTATGCTTGCCACCTGTGCGCCTTTTCTCGGCACCATGATCACAAGCCCCTCAAGCTCAAGCTGTCGTATAGCCTCTCTTATCGGAGTTCTCGATACACCCAGCTTATTTGCCAGATGAATCTCCATCAGTCTTTCACCGGGTTTTAATTCTCCGGTGAGTATGGCCTGTCTAAGTGTCTTAAATACAACATCTCTTAAAGGCAGGAATGCATCCTGCATATAGTTTTCCATCAGCTGTACCTTCCTTTTACCCCTAAATATCTACCGGCTCATCACACAAGTTCTGTCTGAAAAAGTCGTTACACATCCAAAGCTTACTTCTCCTGTTTTTTTAAGTTCATTTATGGCATGATTTGCCATCGTCTCATCTTCAAACAGCCCAAATACCGTAGGACCGCTTCCGCTCATAAGAGCACCCAACGCACCGTTTTCCTTAAGCTTATCTTTCAGCATGGCTATTACCGGATATTTTGTCTGTGTGACATTCTCCAAAATGTTTTCCATGCATGTACACATTTTCCGTAAGTCGCCGTTTTCGATCGCATCCAATACACCGTCCATATCGGGATGCACTTTTATGGTATCAACGTGCAGATTTTCATATACATATTTTGTAGATACTCCGATATGTGGCTTTGCAACAGCAACATAACACTTTGGCGCCGGTCTCAATATCGTCAGCTTCTCGCCGATCCCTTCGGAAAGCTGAGTCCCGCCTTCAATACAAAACGGTACATCTGCGCCTATCTTTACCCCGGTTCTTTTAAGGGCGGCCGCATCCATGCCAAGTTTCAATATCTCGTTTAATGCGACCAAAGTAGCCGCAGCATCGGTACTTCCCCCTGCCATGCCGGCTGCAATGGGAATATTTTTTGTCAGCTCTATATCAAATCCCGCAGTTACACCGGCTTCTTCTGTTATCCTTTTTGCAGCTTTATATATCAGATTGTTCTCATCACATTCCAAAGAGATGTCATTACAGGTAATGATAATCCGATCGTCATTCCTCTTTTCAATATCAAGTTCATCACAAAGGGCCAAGGACTGCATGACCATCCTTACCTCATGATAGCCGTCAGGTCTCCTTTTAAGGACATCCAGACCAAGGTTGATCTTTGACATAGCACTGATCTTCAATTTAACCACCATCCCCTGTCAGATTTACGTATACTGTATATTGCATACAATATACAAAGATTGTACTAAAAAAAATACATTTTTTCAATATCTGCCCTTAAGATTGGATCACAATCTTCCGATAAATAAGCTAGATGGTATCTATGTGTGCCATAAACACTGTTGTCAGGCGTTTTGACCATTTTTTATATGATCTATCGCCGCTTACAAGGAGGTGAAGTAATGAATGTGAACGGAGTTACAAGCGGTGTTTCTGCGTACAGCGCCTACACTTCAGCCCCCAAGACCGACAATACGACCGCAGCAGAAGGCAAAAATGCCTTGTCCGCAGCCGTCGATCAGGGTGCAGTATATGAGCCGGGCAAGCAGGCTCCTATTGATAGTGCTAAGAAGACTTATACACCTAACACCGAACTTATCAATAAACTCAAAGCCGATGTTGAAGAACGTACGAGTCAGCTTAGAAGTTTAGTTGAAAAGCTTATCACAGGACAGGGTAATGCGATAGGCAAAAGTGACGATATCTGGAGTTTCTTAAGAACCGGAAACTTTACCGTAGATGCCGAGACAAAAGCTCAGGCTCAGAAGGATATCGCGGAAGACGGATACTGGGGTGTTGAAAAGACATCCGAAAGGATACTTGATTTTGCAAAAGCCCTCAGCGGAGGTGATCCCGATAAGATCGAGACACTTAAAAATGCGTTTAAAAAGGGATTTGAGCAGGCTACAAAGACCTGGGGCGATAAGCTTCCGGATATTTCTCAAAGAACGTATGATGCCACCCTCAAGAAATTTGATGACTGGGCAGAAGAATCAAAAAAGATCGTATAGCGGATAAGTTTCCACTAAAACAAAAACTGACATTTGCAAGATGATCGGTATACAAAAAAGCGAGGCAGATAAGGGCTGCCCCGCTTTTTTCATTTAACACATCCTATTATTTCGTGAATGTCTTCTATATTATTCTTATTTAGGAATGCTTCTATTCCGTCTACAAGTTCCTCCGTAAGATACGGATTCACAAAATTCATTGCACCGGCTGCAACCGCAGTGGCACCGGCCATGAGAAACTCAATAGCATCCTCAGGCGTTGCGATACCTCCCATTCCGATTATGGGGATCTTAACAGCCTGTGCGCATTGATATACCATGCGGACTGCTATAGGTTTGATGGCGGGTCCCGACATGCCTCCCGTCTTATTTGCAAGTACAAATTTTCTCCTGTTGATATCGATCTTCATGCCGGTTATGGTATTTATAAGTGATATCGCATCCGCTCCGGCCGCTTCTGCAGCCCTTGCCATCTCGGATATATCCGTAACATTCGGGCTCAGTTTCATGATCACCGGTTTTTTTGCGAGCTTTTTTATCTTATCAGTGATATCAAAGACCGAATCGGCCTTCTGCCCAAAAGCGATCGCTCCTTCTTTGACGTTTGGACATGATATGTTGATCTCCATCATATCGATATCCGTATCATTGAGCCTTTCCACCACTTCAAGGTAATCCGAAACGGATTTTCCGCAAACATTTACAATAACATTTGTTTTGTAATTTTTTAAAAATGCAAGATCTCTCTCGATAAACACATCAATTCCCGGGTTTTGCAATCCTATGGCATTTAACATACCGCCATAGACCTCAGCAACTCTCGGAGTAGGATTTCCCGGCCACGGTACATTTGCAACTCCCTTGGTGACTACTCCTCCAAGCCTGTTTAAGTCTACAAATTCTCCGTATTCCATGCCCGATCCAAAGGTTCCCGAAGCGGTAACGACCGGATTTTTAAATTCTACGCCTGCGATATTTATACTGGTATTTGCCATCAGATCATCACCTCCCTGCTGTCAAAGACCGGCCCGTCGGTGCAGATCCGGGCATTGTGTACATGACTGTGTTCATCGACTTCCTTTGTTGTGCATACGCATCCGAGACAGGCTCCGACACCGCATGCCATGCGCTCCTCCAATGAAATATATGCAGGTATATCTTTAGGTTCGGCCCAGTTTTTTATACCTCTTAACATAGGCATGGGACCACATGCAAATATTATATCAGGATTTATTTTTTGTTCATCGAGTGCATCGATGACATTTCCCTTTGTTCCTACGCTTCCGTCCTCGGTAGCCACAAAAACTTTACTGTATTGCTGCAGTTCTTCCAGCAAAAAGGTATCCTTGTCTCTGTAACCCACAACGCTTATAACCTCTTTCGCCACGGGGGCCTGCGCTTTTCCGTGACCGCTCAGCTTCTTTGCAAGTTCTAAGATCGGCGGTATCCCTATGCCGCCGCCCATGAGTACGGCAGTTTTTTGTTCTGCAATTTCAAACGGAAATCCGTTTCCTAAAACTCCAAGAAGAAATATGCGTCTTCCGGCCTGCAGATGCGAAAATTCCGCTGTTCCCTTTCCTACCACTCTGTAAACCAGTCTCAATGCACTTTTTTCTTCATTTACTTCACATATACTGATGGGTCTTGGCAATAGTGTCGATCTGTCCGAAGTAAAAACGCCGACAAACTGTCCCGGAGCAGCTTCTTTTGCAAGCTCCGTCTCGATCCAAAGACTGTATATGTCCATGGCGATCTCTTCATTTCTGACGACAAATCCCGCGGTTTTCTTTTTCATGTATTATACCTCATTTTTCCCAAAGAATACTATATATTGTATATTCTATTATAATAATTGCAAGATGTTGGCATTCAGATATCTCTGTAAACCACCTTTCCCGAACATACGGTTAGTGCAATTTTACCACTGAACCTTTTGCCGAAAAACGGACTGTTTT
>CACZSE010000020.1 GCA_902783735.1 uncultured Lachnospiraceae bacterium | reverse complement strand
TCTGAGAGGATAAAATTTTCATCTGCATGTCAGACTACTTGGAGGAAGCAATCAGGTAAACTATGAGATACCCAGGGAGATAGCATATGGCAAGTGTAAAATTGAGTGAGATCATCGAGAGAATGAAGCTTGAGAATCTTACGCCCGAGATAGACATCAGCAAGACGAAGATTACTCAGCCGGATATCAACAGACCCGCCTTGCAGATGGCAGGATATTTTGAGCATTATGAAGCTACAAGACTGCAGATCATCGGTTTTGTGGAATATACGTACATGCAGAGCATGGAAGAGGAGAGACAAAAAGACATATATGATAAGCTTTTGTCATATCCCATACCGGCCATTATCTTCTGCAGAGAGCTTATTCCGGATGAGCTTTTCATAAGCGTTGCAAAGGAAAAAGGTGTACCGCTTCTTATGACAAAGAAAGCGACCAGTGCATTTACCGCCGAGATCATCAGATGGCTCAATGTAAAGCTCGCACCCTGCATTACCGTACACGGTGTTCTGGTCGATGTATATGGTGAAGGACTTCTTATTACAGGTGAGAGCGGTATAGGTAAATCGGAAGCTGCTCTTGAACTTATCAAAAGAGGGCACCGTCTTGTAACCGACGATGTTGTTGAGATCCGTAAGGTATCGGATGAGACCCTTATCGGAACCGCACCTGCGGTAACAAAGCATTTTATCGAGCTTAGAGGTATCGGAATAGTCGATGTAAAAACACTTTTCGGTGTATCAAGTGTAAAAGAAACTCAGAATATTGATCTTGTTATCAAGCTTGAAGACTGGGATAAAGATAAAGAATATGACAGACTCGGACTTGAAGAAGAATATATCGAGTATCTGGGCAATAAGGTCGTTTGTCACAGCATACCCATAAGGCCCGGTAGAAATCTTGCGATAATCTGTGAATCCGCAGCTGTAAACCACAGACAGAAAAAGATGGGTTACAACGCTGCTCAGGTTTTATATGAACGTGTTCAGGCATCGCTTGCACAAAGACGAGAGGAAGAGGACTGATGAAGAAGTATGTATTTGGAGTAGATGTAGGCGGAACTACAGTAAAGCTCGGATTGTTCGATCCGGAAGGAACTGTTAAGGAAAAGTGGGAGATCCCCACTCGTAAAGAAGATAACGGCGATCATATCATAGCCGATATAGCGGAAAGCATTAAGGATAAGATGTCTTCTCACGCAATAGATAAAAATGATGTTGTTGGCGTGGGAATAGGCGTTCCCGGACCTGTAAAGGAGGATGGTACCGTTCTTCTTGCAGCAAACCTCGGATGGGGAAAAAGAAATATATCAGATGAACTCACAAATCTGTTAAAAGTACCTGTCATGGCCGGAAACGATGCCAATGTTGCGGCCCTCGGAGAGATGTGGAGAGGCGGTGGCAGAGGCTACAAGAATATGGTAGCTGTCACACTTGGAACAGGTGTCGGCGGAGGTATCATCATCGGAGGAAAGATCGTCAGCGGAGCTACCGGTGCAGGAGGAGAGATAGGACATATACATCTTGATGATGATGAGGTTGAAGCCTGCGGATGCGGTAGACACGGATGTCTTGAACAATATGCATCGGCGACCGGTGTTGTAAGGATCGCAAAGAAAAAGATCGCTTTTACCGATACTCCCAGTGTTTTAAGAGATAAAGAGATCACGGCTAAGGATATCTGGGATGCGGTAAAGGATGGCGATGAACTTGCAATAGAGGTTGCAAAGGTTTACGGAGAGTATCTCGGAAAAGGACTGGCAGCAGTGGCCAACGTAGTGAATCCCGATATCTTTGTTATAGGCGGAGGCGTTTCAAAAGCGGGAGATATTCTTATAGATTACATGAAACCATATTTTGAAAAGTATGTATTCCCCGGTGCTGCAGCTGCTAAATTTGCTCTGGCAGTACTTGGAAACGATGCAGGAATATACGGAGCAGCAAAACTTGTATTGGACTGACAGATTATGATAGATCCGGCAATCTTGGAAGAAATAAAAAATATAGTGACACCGGAAAACGTGTATGTTGATGAGCCCATGAAAAACCATACGACATTTCGCATAGGAGGAAATGCGGATGTGTATGTAAATATCATCAATGAGCATGAAATACTAAGGTTGTTAAGGTTTTTAAAAAATAGACATGTTCCCTTTTTCGTAATAGGAAAAGGGAGCAATATTTTGGTGTCCGATTCGGGATATCGCGGTGTCATCATTGAGATCGGCTCAGGTTACAGCGGTTTACGGATGTTAGACGATGTTATAGTGGCCAAAGCAGGAACACCCATGTCAAAGTTGTCTTATTTTGCCATGGAGCAGGAGCTTACCGGATTGGAATTTGCAAGCGGTATTCCCGGAACCGTAGGCGGCGGTATCATCATGAATGCCGGTGCATATGGCGGAGAGATGCGTCAGGTGGCCTACAGGGTAAAGGTTGTTACACCCGAAGGCGAGGTAAAGCTTTTAAACAATGCGCAGATGGAATTTGAATACAGAGATTCCATTGCAAAGAAAAAGGGTTATATAGTTCTTCAGGCGGAGTTCAGATTATATCACGGAGATAAACATATCATAGAAGGTATCATGCGTGAGCTTAATCAGAAAAGGAAAGATAAGCAGCCGTTGGAATATCCTTCGGCAGGTTCTACATTTAAAAGACCCAAGGGAAACTACGCAGGAAAGCTCATAGCCGATGCAGGACTAAAGGGACTGACAATGGGAGGAGCACAGGTATCGGAAAAACATGCCGGATTTCTTATAAACACAGGAAATGCGACATCGGAAGATATGTACAGACTTATCATGACTGTACAGCAGAAAGTCCGTGAAAGCTTCGATGTTCTTTTGGAACCGGAAGTTATCTTTTTGGGTGATTTTGAACCATATCCGCCCGAAGATTATGAATAAGCAGGTAAATATGTCATTTTCCTATGAAGTCAAAGAAGAGATAGCAAAGCATATTAGCACAGCAAGGCATTGTCAGATCGCCGAGCTTACCGCCATGATCCAGTTTTGCGGTTCCATAAGACGGGGTGTCAGTGGTAAAGATGCACTTGTTTTGACATTTGAAAGAGAGTCTCTTTTCAGAAAATGCTTTACTTTGTTAAGAAAAACATATAATATAGATGAAGTGTCGGCTAAAGAAGGCGACACGGGTGCGAAATATGAGATAGTCATTGATGATAATGACATCGTATGGGACATTTTTAAAGGTGTGAAGTTTATAGACAAAGATCTTGGCTTTACAGGTTTTGATCATGCTCCCGACCCTACTTTGATAAAGAATTCCTGCTGCAGACGAGCATATCTGAGAGGAGTTTTTTTGTGTGTCGGATCCATGAGTGATCCGAGCAAGGGATATCATCTCGAGATGGTCTGTGAGCATGAGGAACAGGCAGAACAGATAGCGCATATATTATCAACCTTCGATATTGAAGCAAAAACTATTTGCCGAAAGAAGTATTTTGTTGTATATATTAAAGAAGGAAGCGCTATAGTGGACTTTTTGGGCATTTGTGAAGCACATGTCTCACTTATGGAATTTGAGAATCGTCGTATTCTCAAAGAGATGAGCAATTCGATAAACCGAAAGGTTAATTGTGAGACCGCAAACATTGCAAAGACGGTCAGGGCAGCTAACCGACAGGTTGAAGATATTCTGCTTATACAGAAGGTATACGGTTTTGGCAGATTGCCGGATAATCTGCGTCAGATGGCAGAACTTAGACTGGAGCATCCGGATGCGACACTTCAGGAATTGGGTGAGTTACTTACACCGCCGGTGGGTAAAAGCGGCGTGAATCATAGGTTAAGGAAGCTAAGTGAATTGGCAGATGATCTGCGATAAGTAAAGGTATTTATCGTGGATGGTGAGAGGAGAAATTATGATCAATAAGGAAATTACCATCAGGTTGGAGAATGGACTCGAAGCCAGACCTGTAGCTCTTCTTGTCCAGGTGGCAAGTCAGTTTGACAGTTCTGTTTACCTTGAGACAGGGGATAAAAAGGTAAATGCTAAGAGTATCATGGGCATGATGAGTCTTGGACTTGACCTTGGAGAAAAGGTTAATGTAGTTATCGACGGAGAAGACGAAAGTGCCGCCATGGAAGGGATCGAAAACTATCTTAGCGGAAGGTAAATAACACCATCAAAACAATAAAGCAGGCATTTTCCGATAGCCTTGGCACATGCAAAGCCATCGGAAGATGCCTGCTTTATTGTTGTTTATTTAAAGTTCGAGTACCCAACGCTCGTGAAGGTTTTCGTTTATCGTATAACGTCCGCATTCACGAAAGCCAAGCTTGTTAAGCAGCGCGATAGACGGAGAGTTTTCTATACGGACAAATGCATGAATGCGGCTGAAACCAAATTCATTTTTACCGTATTCTATGGCTTTTGAACAGGTTTCATAGGCATAGCCGTGACGCCAGTATTTCGGATCGATGACAAATCCAAGTTCCGGATCATCAAAACCGGGTCTGTAATTAAATCCGACACGTCCTATGAGATTTTCGGAAAACTTATCGGTAATGAGCCATGTGCCGAACCCGTAGAAATGGTACATGTTTTTAACATAGTCCTTGATATATTCCAGTTCGTGCATGCGGTTTTCAAAGAGATCTTCAGTATATTGACAGATCCGCTTATCTTTGTACATGTCATAAAGATCATTCAGATCTTCAGGACACATCTCACGTATCTTACAGCGTTCAGTATCAAAAATGTGCCACGGGATACCTGCATAACGCTGCCAGTACTTTACAAAAAAGTGCCAGTCTACTTCGGTAAGATCCTCAACGGCATAGCGTACATTGAAATGCTTGTCTTTATTGTCTTCATGCAACACTGCTACTACATAGTAATCCGATGCCAGAAAAGCCTGTACAAGTTCGGGAATGTCACAAAGGATCAGACAGCTTTGGGGAGTCAGATTTTTGGGTGGAAGAAATCTGTCAATTGAATGGTACGGGACCTGATAGATCTTTATACCATGATATGCAAGATCTGCCGTGAGATCCTGTGGGATGGTGACAAAATGATCGACCGTAACATAATAGATACATCTGAGTAATTTCGAACGCATGGTTTTTCTTTTAAAATCCTCTGGTTTGGGTTAAAATCAATATGTGTGTTCTAACAACTATAATAAATCAATTAAAGACGAAAGGAAATAGAAAACTATGGCACAGAATCCTGTAGTAACCATTACGATGACAAACGGCGATGTTATGAAGGCAGAGCTTTATCCCGATATAGCACCGCAGTCTGTCAACAATTTTATCAGTCTTATCAACAAAAAGTTTTATGACGGCCTCATTTTTCACAGAGTCATAAAAGGATTCATGATACAGGGAGGATGTCCTGACGGAACGGGAATGGGAGGTCCCGGATACAGCATAAAAGGTGAATTCAACCAGAACGGCTTTGAGAATAATTTAAAGCATACAGAGGGCGTACTCTCTATGGCAAGAGCAATGCATCCGGATTCTGCGGGCTCACAGTTCTTTATCATGCATAAGACATCTCCGCATCTGGACGGAAGTTATGCGGCATTCGGAAAAGTTACGGAGGGCATGGATGTTGTAAATAAGATCGCCGAGGTTAGGACTGACTGGAGCGATAAGCCTCTCGAAGAACAGAAGATCGCTACAATAACAGTAGATACCTTTGGAGTGGAATATCCCGAACCTGAGCATGTGTAGGAGCACGTTGTTCATATTTCGTTAACAATTAATTAACCGTAAGTTAATTAACATAACATTATTTAGACAAATTCCTCCTTTACAATACTAAGTATAGAGAGAGACGTTAACAGTTTAATAATAACTTTTTCATAATAAATGCCAAGTACACGAAGTGTACTTGGCATCCTCCCATTTATGGGGGTATTTTTATGTCATACCGGACACAATGTAGCCGGTTGATCATTCCTAACTTTCCATTTTATGTCAGATACCTTATAATGTATTCGGTATGAAAAAGGAAAATAAAAACAATTTTATCATGCAGGCCACGATACTGGCGGTGGCGGGTATCATCGTCAGGATCATTGGCATTTTGTACAGAAGTCCTCTTGTTGTTATCATAGGTGACGAGGGAAACGGCTATTACAATACTGCATACAATATATATACGATCATATTACTCGTATCTTCATACAGCATTCCCTCTGCGATATCGAAGGTAATAGCGGCCAGACTGGGACTGGGGCAATACAAAAATGCCCACAGGCTTTTTCTCGGGTCGTTGGTTTATGTTCTCATTGTGGGCGGAATAGCTTCGGTTTTCTGTTTTACCTTTGCCGGAAGACTTGTGGGTCAAAACTCGGCAATGGTACTCAGGGTATTTGCACCCACCATATTTTTCTCCGGATTTCTTGGATGTCTTCGAGGTTATTTTCAGGCTCACAGAAGCATGGTGGAGACCTCGGTATCTCAGATCATAGAGCAGATCTTAAATGCGATAGTAAGCCTGACCGCCGCATATTTTCTGATGGCATCCGTTGCAGGATCGTCAGAGACAACGTTAGCTATCTATGGCGCGATAGGAAGTGCTCTCGGAACGGGAAGCGGTGTACTTATCGCACTTTTCTTTATGCTTGCCCTTTATCTTAAAAAACGCAGCGATATCATTTCCGATGTGAAAAATGATGAAAATCCTCATGTTTTGACAGCAGCTCAGACTGTGAGGATAATCGTGAGCATGGTAACCCCCATAGTTTTGAGTACCTTTATCTACAACCTCTCGACTGCATCGAATCTCAAGATATATCAGACCATAACACAGAAATATCAGGGCATGGATGAGGCAACATCCACAACTTTGTACGGACTGTTTTCCGGGAAGGCTATGCAGATCATCAATATACCCGTGGCAATCTCAACAGCCATGTCGGCGGCGCTCATACCGGTCATTTCAGCCTCTTACGAACGAAAAGAATATGAACAGACCAGAGAAAAGATGGCTAAAGCGATCACGGTAACAATGCTTATCGCAATACCGTCATGTGTGGGATTGTTTGTACTGTCAAATCCCGTAACCATGCTTTTATACAATCAGAGAGCTTCAGTCGATACTGTTTCTGCGCTTATAAAGGTGTTAGCTGTAGCGGTAGTTCTATATTGCCTTTCCACACTCAGTAACGGAATGTTGCAGGGTACGGGATTTGTTAACAAGCCTGTGGTTCATGCAGCAGCAGCTCTCATAGTACAGGCTGTATTTCTCATATTTATGCTGTTTAAAACAGACCTCGGTCTTTATGCTCTATGCCTTGCAAATGTCATATACTCATTTTTAATGTGTGTCATGAACAGTGTATCGCTCAGGTCTAAGCTGGGATACGAACAGGAAATAAGAAAGACATTTGTACTTCCGTTTGTCTGCTCGGTGCTGATGGGTGTTGCGGCCTGGGGAACAAATACGGTTGGAAGGACGATCTATTCAATTGTTTATCCCGATCGATATCTCGGGTGGTGGGCAAATGCCGTCATCCTTATTGCGGATATTATCATATCTGTGAGCATTTACGGGGTCCTTCTTGTTAAAACAAAAACTCTGGATGAAGAAACCATTTTGGGTCTTCCGAAGGGAAAGATGTTAATAAAACTGTTCAAAAAGACCGGTATTTTAAAATAAAAAACACGAACAAAAAAGGCTTGCGTGCACGTGAGTATTGTTAAATAAATGTGAAAAGGGTAGATTTTTTACGCTGATAGTTGTAAAATCATGTAGAATAGCGTCTGATATCAGATGCTGGGGAGAATGAACGAATGTTAAGAAAGATAAGTATACTTGCTGTTTTGTTACCTATACTTATCCTTACAGCGTGCAAGACGCCAAAGGAAGCAGCAGAGGATACACAGAATATACAACAGGAATCGACGGATACTGTTGAAGAGTCACAGGTTACAGATGAGGTTGTTGTTGAAGAAGAGGGAGAGATAAACAGTTACTTTACAGGTCTTCCCTGCACAAAAGAACAACAACAGCATCGTCCGCTGGCTGTCATGCTAAATAACATAAAAGAAGGTTGTCCCCAGTCGGGAACAGCACAGGCTTCTCTCATATACGAATGTCCCGTAGAAGGACGTATAACGCGTCTTATGGGCATTTTCGAGGACTATGAAAATGTAGAGAAGATCGGTTCCATCAGGAGCTGTCGAGATTACTTTGTTTTCTTTGCCAATGAGTACGACTGTATTTATTGTCACTTCGGACAGGCTACTCCCTATGTGGGAGATTATCTCAATTCCGATGGAGTTGACAACATAAGCGGAGCCGTATCGGGTATTGAAAGACCGGCGACCAATACCTTTTACAGAGTCACAGAAAGAAAAGCACCCCACAACGTTTATATAAACATCGATGGTCTGCTGACAGATATAGAAAAGTTTGGTTACAGGACCACGATCAGGGAAGATTATACTCCGAAGTTTAATTTTATTAAGGACGGAGAGGATCCCTATAAGGATGAGCAGTCTGCAACAGTGCTCTATCCCGGTGGGAAAGAGACCGGAAAGGCCAACGGTTTTTCAAAGGTTCAGTCGAGATTTGAATACAATCCCGAGGATCACAGATATTACAGATTTCAGTATGGTGATAAGCACATAGATGAGCTTACCGGTGAGCAGTTAGCATTCGACAATGTGGTCTTCCAGTATTGTTACGGAGAAGTAAGAGACAACCATGATTATCTGGCTTTTGGATGTCATGGTGATAACGGATATAAAGTACAGGTATTTACTCAGGGCAAGATGAAGGAAGGAACCTGGGTAAGAACCTTGGATGAAGTACCGGCAAGCTATCTGGACGCAGACGGTAATCCTATACCGTTGACCCCCGGAAAGACATGGGTATGCATCATCTGGAATGACTATGCCGAAGACGTAGTTATTGAATAAAGGGTTGAACATGAACACGGTTTTTAAGAGTTTTGTACTGGCTTTTTCAAAATATTCCATCAGTCCGAAAGCACGCATTAAGGAAGATAAGGAAGGTGCGGAGAAATATATATTATTATTTGTTCCTCTCATTGGTTTTATAATCGGAGGACTGATCTATATATGCTCCGAAGGCTGGCCTTATCTTTGCAATTATGCGATCCTTCCCGCAGTAGTATGTGTCATACTTCCGATCATCGTATCAGGAGGAGGACATCTCGAAGGTTTCATTAAGACTGTAGATGCACTCTGTGCACACAAATCCAGAGAAAAGAAGATGGAGATCCTTGCCGATTCTCACGGAGGATATTTTGCCATCATCGTATGCTTAAGTTACTATCTGTTGGACATAGGTATCTGGAGTGAGATGCCTATAGACGGGATTCCGATACTTGCGATAGGTTTTGTTATGTCCAGAGCTCTGTTCGGGCTTTCAATCCTTACACTGAATCACGCCGACGAGAGTAAATGTATTTCATATGTGCCCGAAAAGTCATCCGTAAGGATGTTTGAGATCATTGTACTGGGTTTGCTCGCATGTGTTGGAGCATATTTTATGGTATTCTTCAATGCATCCGTCGGTTTGGCATGTGTTGTCGGAGCTTTGTTGACATTTATCTATTATTGGCTGGTTACACAAAAGCACTTTGGAGGAATAACGGAAGACAGCGCAGGCTTTTTCCTTCAGCTTTGTGAGATCATTATCCCGCTTGCAGCTCTTTTGGCTTACAAGAAATGGTGGTAATATCCATCAACCTGTTTATATATGCGATCTGAGAACAAAAAAGACTTATATTATAAGCTGATCATGTGGCTTATAGTTATCATATCCATGATGGTGGCCGTCCTGTTTTGTATAAAAAAACAGGGCTATCACTATGATGAGAACTATTCTTATTATTCTACAAATATCACATACGGTCTGTGGCCGACAGACTTTGAGTGGAAGAGCACCGAGGAGATCAGGAGCGAATATATGGTCCTTCCCGGTGAGACGTTAAACCTGGGTCTTGTAAAAACAAATCAGACCTATGATGTTCATCCACCGCTTTACTATTTCGTTTTACGTATCGTTTGTTTTTTCTCAAAAGGTATTTTTTCAAAATGGCAGGGACTTTCGATCAATCTGGTCTTTTATTTTGTATGCCTGTGTTTACTTTGGAAGATCTCTGATCTGGCAGGAGATAATAACAGGATCATAAATGCTTTTACATTGATACTGTTTGGTCTGTCTCCCGCATATCTCAGTACCGTAACCTTCATAAGAATGTATGTAATGCTTACGATGTTCTGCTACATCGTATTGTACATAGCCATGAAATCGATAAACAGCGAAGAATATACATGGAAAAAGACCTTTATTCCGACGGCTGTTGTCACTTTTTTAGGTTTTATGACACATTATTATTTCATGGTATTTGTTTTCTTTGTTGCGGCATACACCTGCATTTATATGTTCATAAACAAGAAGACCAGAGTAAAAGCATTTATTTATGGAGGAAGTGTTTGCAGCGGAATGGTATGCGCTGTCTTATATTATCCGGCTTGTTTAAGTCACATTTTTTCGGGTTACAGGGGAACGGAGTCCACTCAGGCTTTTATGGATGTTTCAAATACCGGTGAACGTTTGAATTTTTTTGTCCGGATGCTCAACGATTACACCGTAAGCGGCGTGTTCTATATACTTGCTCTGACAGGGCTTTTGATCTATATGTCATATGCTTACAGAAAAAAAGTAAGATGGGCACATGAGATTTCAGGTCAGGATACTGAAGAAACAGATGAAAAGAAAACAGAAAAAGAGCTTGTGATGAAAAGATCGGTCGTCGGTCTTTTATGTACGACTGCGATCGGTTATTTTTTGATCGTCTGCAAAACCGCCATGACACCAAGCAATCCACAGGAAGCACTCAGATATGAATGTCCCGTTTACGGACCGCTCATCCTCATGTTGGTCATATTTATTATTTATGTGATAAACAGGAGGAATATGAAAAATGCGATAGCCTGCATTGTGCTTTCGATCGCTGTGATATGCCAGATATACGGACTGTTGGGAGATAAGGTTTTCTTTTTGTATGAGGGCGCGGAAAATGAAGTCGCCTGGGCTCGATCACACAGAGATGCGGATATTGTATATATTTACAATCCGAACAATACGTGGATGATATGGAATGACGGTCCCGAACTTATGCAGTATAAGGATATATATTTTATACCTTACAATACGGACAGAACTGTTGAGGACGAAAGAATACTGAACAGTTCGAGAATCTATATATACGCATGCAGAAGTGATGAATCAGATGCTATAATAGAAAGTATAGTAAAGAACAATAAACATATAGAGGGATCTGAAAAGATCTTTGAAAAGGCGTTTGTGGATATCTATGAATTAAAATAGGGAACACTATGAAAAAACTTATAGTCTTTTTGCTCAGCATCTTGTTATTGACATCGTGCGGGACAGAAACCCCGGATGAGGAAACAAGTATGAGATATATAAAAGAGCCTTTTTCGGAAACAGAAGAAAAACATGAATCTTCGACCGAAAAACGGCAGGAAAGTGAAGATGAGAAAGACCTCGGAGTCTGGATAACATATTGGGATTTAGATACTGCATATGAAGAACTGGATATGTGTCGAGAGGATCTTGATACACTTTGTCTCTTTGCAGCATACTTTGATAAAGACAACAGACCTTTTATTCCCGAAGGAACGCTCGGTACGGTAGAAAAACTTAAACAGGAAGGTCGCTTTAACGATACGGAGAATTATCTTACATTTGTTAATGACAAGCTGCTTCCACAGGGATCGTCACTTAAAGATACTGATCTTTTATATGATCTCCTTGAAGGAGAAAAGAAAGCAAGATCTCACGCCAAAACTATCGTTGATATGACGGTATCCGCAGGATTTGACGGAATTGAGATCGATTATGAAGCGATAAAAAAGGACTATGAGCTGTGGGAACATTTTAACGGTTTTATAGATATTCTGGTACCCATGGCGACTGAAAAAGGTTTAAAGGTCCGCGTTTTATTTGAACCGTCATCACCTTTTGAACAATATGAATGGCCTTCGGATGTTGAATATGTCATGATGTGCTATAACCTTTACGGATACGGAACCGGACCCGGACCAAAAGCAGACAGGCAGTTTTTAAATGAAATGGTAGATAAAATGGAAAAGCTTCCGGGAAAAGTGAATTTTGCTTTGGCAACGGGAGGTTTTGACTTTTCATCAAACGGAGATATTGCCCAGATCAGTACGAAAGAAGCGAAAGATATTCTTTCAGCATACGAAATAGAAGAAAAAACAGATGAAGGAAGTCTGGATCACGTATTTTCCTATACCGATCAGGAAGGTATCGATCATGAAGTGTGGTACGCTGACCGTGACACCATTGAAGCCTGGGTTAAGATCATCCGGGAGAGAGGACATGAGAGGTTTACGATCTGGCGTCTTGGAGGAAACATATGAACATAACAGAGGTATTAAAAAAACTTGATACTTTGGAATACAAGGATTATGAGAATTATCTTCTGGAAATGATGCGACAGGCTGAATCCGAAAAGGACATGAGTTCAAAGATTACGCTCTTAAATGAGATGATCGGATTTTGCCGTGACAGCTGTCAGTTTTCAAAATCAAATATTTATATCAATGAGCTTTTAACCATTCTGGAAGATGAAGGACTTGAGGGAACCATCGGATATGCGACATCATTATTAAATATTGCAAATGCAAAACGTGCATCCGGGGAGCTCGAGGAGTCTCTGGAAAGATATAAGGAAGCATATGAGATATATAACAGGATTTTGGAACCTTCCGATTTTTTATTTGCCAGCATAAATAACAATATGGCACTTCTTTATCAGGAGATGAAAGATTTTTCATCAGCCTGTGAATGTTTAAAACGAGCATTATCCGTTATAGAACTCTATGATGACAAGATAATCGAGGAGGCAATAACCTATACCAATCTTTCTCAGTCACAGCTTCGACTTGGAGATATCGCGGCAGCAAAAAACAGTATAGATATAGCAATGCAGATATTCAATGACGGAAGGACATCGGATTATCACTTCAGCGGAGCTTTAGGAGTATATGCGGAGCTGATGTATAAACAGGGTGAATATGCTGAAGCCGCCCGTTGCTACAACAAGGCGATGAATGAGCTCGAGAGTCATATAGGGAAAACGGGAAACTATGATATTTTGATGGAAAACAGGGATGAGGCGATAAAAATGGCACAGGAAAACGGGCAGGATACATTGGATCTTACTCAGGAACTGAAACCGGTTAATAAAGTCGAAAAACCAAAAACTGACAATGATACCGGATTTGTAAGGGGCTTAGATATATGCAGAAAGTATTATGAGGAAGTAGGCGCACCCATGATACATGAAAAGTTTCCCAAATATGAGACCAGGATATCTGTCGGTCTTGTAGGTGAAGGATCGGATTGCTTCGGATTTGATGATGAATTATCGAAAGATCATGACTGGGGCCCGGGGTTCTGCATGTGGTTGGATGATGTTACCTATGATGCTATAGGACAGGAACTTCAGGAAGCTTATGATGCTCTTCCCACAGAATTTATGGGTTACAGAAGAATGACTACCAGACAGGCCCAGGGAAGACTCGGGGTTCTCAGAGTAAAGGATTTCTATTCCTCACTGCTTCACATGAGAAACGGTATTCCGAGAAATGAAGAAGAGTGGCTTGCTGTAGATGAAGCCGACCTTGCTGCGGCTACAAACGGTGCTATCTTCAGAGATGATGACGGTGTTTTCTTCAGCCTGAGAAATGATCTTTTGGCCTATTATCCTGAAAAGGTATACAGAAAGAAGCTTGCCTATGAGTTAGTACGTATGTCTCAGACGGGTCAGTACAATTTCAGCAGATGTCTTAAAAGGGGCGATAAGGTTACGGCACAGATGTACCTTGCCGAATTCATGGAACATACACTCCACGTGCTTTTCTTATTGAACAAGAAATATGCACCATATAAAAAATGGCTCATGAAGGCAGCAGCAACAAAACTGCCCACGCTGGCAGAGGTTACGGATATACTTATTGCCATATCGGATATGGATATTCATGATGATAACATTCCTTCAAGCATAGAGATCATAGCTCAGCTGGTATTAAACGAGTTAAAGAACAGAGGATTAGTCATTGCTTTTGACAGAAGAGATCCCTATTTTCTTGAACCTTACGGGCAGGAGATCGCAGCCAGTACAAATTACGCAAATGATGATTCGAATGTAAAATCCGACAGCGTTAAAAACCGACATGCCGATCTGGTAGATGAGGTTGTGGCGGCAGAGTGGGAAGCATTTGATAAAGTCATAAATGAAGGTGGAAGAGCAGACTGTCAGGACAATTGGGAAACGTTTTCGATCATGAGAAAGAGTCAGTATCTGACTTGGACAATAGAGATGCTCGAAAGCTTTTTGGATGATATGAAAAATGCAAAGGCATCAGGATGGAATCTCATTACCGAAAAGTATGCAAGAATGGAGCAGAGTACAGCTCCGGATAAATACGAACAAGTTAAGGATAAGCTTCCTCAAAAAGATGAACAGACTATAGCTATAGTAGAAGAGATAGTCAGGATTCAGGTAAACTTTATGGAAGAATTCGCAGAGGATTATCCGAAGGTTGCCGGTACTGCAAGAAGCATACATACATACGAAGATACTCCTTTTGATACGTCCTATGAGACATATTTAAGAGGCGAGCTTTTAACATATTCCGCAAAGACTCTTGAACTGTACGGAAGATACGTTGTTGAGCATGTACAGCAGGAAAAGAACATAGCAAAGGAGATCATGAGCAATACAGCATCACTGTACGGATATAAGTCGTTGGAAGATCTGGAAGAAAGACTTGACTAAAGCTGTTGCTATATAGATAACACATGAAAAGATTTAATAAAGCAGCCATGATATGTATGGCGATATGCGCATCGGTATTCTCGGGATGTGCAAACAAAGAAGCAGAGGTTGAGGTCATACCGGAAACAGTCTGTATCTATTCATACGGAGAAGAACTTGAAAACAGGATGCAATATGTCCTGGAAGCGCACCCGGACTGGCAGGGAAAGATAGAATTTGTAACACTGTCGGAGGAAGAATACGATCTTACATTAAATAAGTGCTTTTATCCGGAAGAAAAAAAGGGAAAGAAAGACGAGACGGAACAGGAACAACCGCCTTTAAAGTACCCTGATATTTTTCTTACCGATGCAAAGCATCTGCCGCAATATGCTGCTTCCGATAAGGTTTTATCAATGGAAGAGCTTGGCATTACGGGAGACATTCTTGATCAGATGTATGACTGGTCTTTGAAGAGTGCAACGATAGAAGACTCAGGGATCATGGCTCTTACATGGAGAGTGTCACCGGAAGCATTTATTTACAAAAAGTCAATGGCTTCAGAATATTTGGGTGCCGATGAGAGAAGAGATGTTCAGGCTTATGTTAAGGATCAGCTTACACTGGACGATTCACTTTTAGCCATAAAAAAGGCAGCCGGCCGAGATATAAGAGTCTTGGATGATGCTTCCATGTATGAGACCGAGAGCATGAGATCAAATATATTCGGGTTTTATGCTGATGTTGACTGGTTGACTAAAGTATTTAAGGATGATAAAAAACTTACACTCAGTGAGACGTGGGGAGTATGCAAAGGGTATAAGCCGGAAGTGACTCGTGCCGATGAATGGCTGCTGGTCACCAAAGACTGCGTTAATAAAGACTTTACGTCAGATGTTTTAAAGGCATTGTGTCTGGATGAGAGCATCTTAAAAAAGATAAATGAAGAGACATATGATTTTGTGAACAATAAAAAGGTCATGTCAAATGCTTTTCATACTTCAAAAGGAAAGCTGGAGGTCCTTGGAAATGAGGATTATATAGAGGTATTTGACAGGCAGGTAAGCAGAAGTATCCCGGAAGTTCCGCTACCGGGAGATGCTGATATGAAAGAAGATGCCGATGGCGAGTAAAAAGGTACAAAGCATACTTAATGCGTTGGATGAATCATACGGAACAGAATATAAGTGTTATCTGGATCATGACAGTGCATGGCAGCTTTTGATCGCTACAATACTGAGTGCTCAATGCACCGATGCACGTGTCAATATAGTGACAAAAGACCTTTTTAGAAAGTATCCCGATATCAACAGTTTTGCAAAAGCGGATCTGAAAGAGCTTGAGCAGGACATAAAGTCTACCGGGTTTTATCACAATAAGGCAAAGAATATAATTGCATGCTGTAAAAAGTTAAGAGATGTTTTTGATGGAGAAGTGCCAAGGAGCTTGGAAGAGCTTACATCGCTTCCGGGAGTCGGAAGGAAAACAGCGAATGTTATTCGTGGAAACATTTATAATGATCCCAGCATTGTGGTAGATACACATGTAAAGAGGATCTCCGGTCTTTTGGGGCTTACAACCGAAACGGATCCGGAAAAGATCGAATATGATCTTATGAAGAAACTTCCGAAGGATCATTGGATCATATATAACATACATATCATAAGACTCGGAAGGACGATATGTATAGCAAATCGTCCCAAATGTAATGAATGTATGTTAAAAGCCTTTTGCGATCATTATAATAAAAAACTGTAACTGCCAATATATGCAGGGAGAACCGTTAATGAAACGGATCTATCCCTGCATTGTCTTTTTATATTCTCTTGGCGAGAATTTGTAGAATTTCTTGAATGTTTCTGCCATATAACTGGCATTGGAAAAACCGGTCATCTCAGCTATTTCTGACATTGGCATATCACCTGACTGCAAAAGATCGGCAACCTTTCTTGTCCT
>CACZSE010000019.1 GCA_902783735.1 uncultured Lachnospiraceae bacterium | reverse complement strand
GATGCATATATCAGTTCCAACCTTGTTGGGTTTGCCAACATTTTGGAATGCTGCAGGAACTATCCCGTATCTCATCTGGTCTATGCTTCGTCAAGCTCTGTATACGGGGGCAATGAAAAGATCCCGTTCAGCACAGATGATAAAGTGGACAGACCTGTAAGTCTTTATGCCGCAACAAAGAAGTCAAATGAGCTGATGGCCTACAGCTACAGTAAGCTCTACGGTATGAAAACAACGGGACTTCGTTTCTTCACCGTATACGGTCCCATGGGAAGACCTGATATGGCTGCTTACAAATTCGCGCTGAAGATGAGAGCGGGAGAGCCTATACAGATATATAATCACGGTAATATGGAAAGAGATTTCACATATATCGATGATATAGTAACGGGAGTCTTTAATATATTGTGCAACCCTCCAAAAGAGGATGATCTTGGCGCAGCATATAAGATATATAACATCGGGAACAATAAACCTGAAAAGCTCATGGATTTTGTGGCAACCCTTGAAGAAAAGCTGGGCATAGAGGCAAAAAAGGAATTTCTTCCCATGCAGGCGGGTGATGTATTAAGGACCTATGCCGATGTCAGTGAGCTTATGAAAGACTTTGAATTTAAACCTTCAACTACCATAGACGAGGGGCTTGGCAGATTTGCAAAATGGTTTTGGGAGTATTACGGACATTGATATGACAAAAGAAAACATACGATTTATAAAGAGAATAGTGTCTGTTCTTATGACGGTGGTTTTGGCTTTGAACATATCGTCTTTTACCTATGCTAAGGAAGCGATCCAGGATCCTTACTACATAATAGCCGATGAGGAAAACGCATCCAAAGCGCTCTTGGATATGATAAAAAACAGAAAGATCTCGGCTGCAGTATACCTTGTGGATGACCATACGGTAAGAAAAAAAGCCGACACATATTCCGCTGCCGTAGCAAAGGTTGATTCGGGACAGAGCGTAACGGTTGCGGGAGTTGAAACGGATAAAAATAATAACATCTGGTACAAGATAAACTTCACGGATAATGGAATAAGTAAAGAAGGATTCATAGAATTTGAATTCGTGGCAAGTTCGGATGACAGACTCTTAAAATGGGAAAAGAAATATATAACCACGGTAGACAGAGAAGAAGTCAGAAAGCTTGGCGACTGTTCCGATATAGAGCTCTTTCCGGAGGAATATCAGGATAAGCTCTATGAATTAAAAAAGATCCACCCGAACTGGGTGTTTGTAAGACAGAATATCGGCATAGACTGGAGTACGGTCCTTTATCAGGAGAATTTGAACGAGAGGAGTCTCATCAGCTCAAGTGCCGATTCGAGCTTTAAAAAGAAGCCTTCCGTCGGAACGGCAGGCTGGTATGTGCCGACGGATGAGATCCTGGCGTATTATCTCGATCCGAGAAATTTCCTTTCCGAAGATAAAGTGTTTATGTTTGAACAGGAAACCTTCAGTGATACCGCTCATACCGTAGGGGCTATTGAAAAAGTGCTTACGGGTACATTTATGGACGGATATGTTGAGGACAGCGATAAGACATACGCTCAGACTTTCTATGATATAGGTCGCGAGATCAACGTCAGCCCCATTTCGCTTGCTTCAAGAGTAAAACAGGAGCAGGGTGTAAACGGCACTTCTCCGCTCATTTCCGGTACTTACAAAGGCTATGAGGGATACTATAATTATTTTAACTTTAAGGCAAACGGTTCAACCAATGAGCAGATATATAAGAACGGTCTTGCCTATGCTAAAGAGAAGGGCTGGGATACACGTACAAAATCTCTTAAGGGCGGAGCTCAGCTGATCGGAAAGAATTATATACTCAGAGGACAGGACACTGCTTATCTGCAGAAGTTTGATGTGGATGACAGTGACAACACCCTTTACACTCATCAGTATATGCAAAATATCGCAGCACCATACAGTGAGAGCTCAAGTACTTACAAGGCATATAAAAATGCCTCTCTTTTAGATAATTCATTTGTGTTCAAGATTCCCGTATATCAGAACATGCCTGCGGGAATATGCATAAAACCGAATGAAAAGGATAAGGTTTCATTGAACAGAGACGAGATAACAAACCTTCCGGTAGATCGCAGCGCAGTCATTGTTGCGCTTGTTAACGGTGGACAGACAAAGAGAAGCGATATGAGTTATACAAGCTCCGATGAGAGTATCGTTACGGTAGATGAAAACGGAGTCGTGACCGGAAAATACCCCGGAAGCGCCACGATCTCGGTAAAGAGAAGATCCGGTGACACCAATACTGCAAACTGCAAGGTCAATGTCATTAAAGCGGATATAGCAGAATCGGATATTCCGCAGCTGGAGATGGAGATCATGTATTTCGAGGATCAGAAGCTGTCGGATATAGCACTCCCCGATGGTTTCTCATGGGAGGATGAAAACCTTGTTCCTTCTGCCGATAACAACGGATATAATGTCATCTACAGAACGGATACAAGCAGATACAATGCTATGACCGTTTTAGCCAAACTGGATGTGAATGCAACTCTTCTTTCTTCAGACGAGCCCGTTCTGCCGACAGATCTTAAAGGATATGCTCAGGATGACCTTGACAGCATTATCCTGCCTGAAGGATTTGTCTGGAAAGACCGTTGTCAGGTACTTCCCGATGAGCCGGGCGTGTATGATATAGAGGCTTTATATTGTGAAAATCCTGAAAAGTTTGAAACTATAAGTACCGTGCTGTCGGTGGAAGTTACAGAGCCTGAGATCACAAAGACTGAGGATTTGGAAGGACCGGGCGACATCGGGGACGATACCGGTGATGCCGGTACAGGTGATATTGATGCGTCGAGCGATAAAAACGACGGTAATATGAAAATAATCGATATTTCGTCGCCTGAAAAGACCAAAGAGGTTTTAGAGAATGAAAATGAATTAAAGACTCAGATCACTGATCCAAAGCCTGACGATAAGACAGATTCAGAGACAGATAAGCCCGGAGAAAAAACTACTGTAAATAAGGATTCAGATAAAAAACCTGCAATGGCAGCAGCTAAAGACTCTGAAGAGGAAAACGTACCTGCCACAAAAAGTGAGAGCGTTTCCGAAAAGGAAGAAAAGGCTGATCCGGTAAAGGCAGAAACTGCAGAGATAGAAGATAGTATCCCATTACAGGCAGCGGAGGATACAGATATCGATAATGGGTCCAATAACGGTGTTTTAAATGTTATGCTGCCGATACTTTTGGTAACGGTCATAATATTTATCGCATCATTGGTATTTTTGATCATAAGAAAAAGAAATACGGCAGGATCGGATAAAGAGGGAGACTGATGCTTTTTAATTCATATATATTTATATTCGCCTTCCTGCCGATATGTCTGGCGGGCTATCATATATTAAAAAAACGCAGCTCACAGATCGCCAAAGTATGGCTGATCCTGTTCTCACTGTGGTTTTACGGATATTTTAATATCCGTTACCTTGCCATCATGGTTGGCTCTGTCCTGATCAATTTTGCCGTTTTTAAGGCAATACAAAAAAGTGAACGATACAGGAAAACTGTATTTATCCTTGGTATATTAATAAACCTCGGAGTTCTGTTCTATTTTAAATATTTTGATTTCTTTATAGAAAACATAAATGTTGTATTTAAAACGCAGATACCGCTGAAACATATATTGCTGCCGTTGGGGATCAGTTTCTTTACGTTTCAGCAGATCTCATTTTTACATGATGTCTATGATGAGAAGATAACCGGTGTGGGTTTTATCGACTATGCACTTTTCATAACTTTTTTCCCGCAGCTCATAGCCGGTCCGATCGTTACCGCAAAGGAGATGCTGCCACAATTTGATAAAGCCGGCGAAAAAGAGTTAAATGCAGACATGTTCGCGGGCGGTATTTATATATTTGTCATGGGTCTTGCAAAAAAAGTACTGATAGCGGATGTACTCTCAAAGGCCGTAGACTTTGGCTATGCTGATGTTTTTTCTCTTACAGGAGCAGAATCGGTGCTGGTCTCGATATTATATACATTTCAGCTGTATTTTGACTTCAGCGGATACTGTGACATGGCCATCGGCATAGGAAGGATGTTTGGCATAAATATCGCACAGAACTTTAACTCGCCATATAAGTCG
>CACZSE010000018.1 GCA_902783735.1 uncultured Lachnospiraceae bacterium | reverse complement strand
CGTGCTGTCATGACAATAAGGATTGTTATTTCCGTTCTGGCTGTTTCCGAATTCATCACCGGCAACTATGAGCGGAGTCGACTTTGCTATAAAGTTTAAGACAATGGCATTTTTGATCTGCTTTGTTCTAAGCTTTCTAACCGCAATCCTGGTAGTCGGTCCTTCGTATCCGCAGTTCCATGACGCATTGTAAGGAGCACCGTCACGGTTGTTTTCACCGTTACTCTCATTGTGTTTTCTGTCATAGCTTACAAGATCCATGAGGGTAAATGAATTTGCATTGGTGATAAAATGAACGTCACCGGTCTTTTCGGGCACGCTCTTTATATATTCCAAAGCTTTGGGAACCATGCCTTCATCGGATTTTAAAAGCCTTCTTGTGTCATACATATAATCGTCACGACATACGGCAAGGTTTTTATATGCGGGAACATCGCCTCTTTCGTATATCTCTTCAATGGGGAACGACTCACACAGTATCTTGGTATTTGCAAGCATGGGTTCGGTACCGATGATCGCCAGGGGGAGTTTACTTCCCATAAGATGGAAGCCGTCCACATGATACTCCTGCATCCAGAACTTTAAAACCTCGATTATATAACCCTGCTTGACCAAAGGCGGAAAGAAGAACTGTAGTATTACTTCGATCTTTTCATTGTGCAGCGCCTTGACCATATCCTTGAAGGCTTTGTCGGGGCCGTTTTCTTTTGATGCATATGAACACTTAGGAGCAAAATAAAAACTTTCCTTATAGCCCCAGTAATTTAATCTGGGCTCGTTGTTCTCATAAGGATTGAGAGAAAATTCTCCTTTATCATGTTCGGGCATCTGCATCTCTATAAAATTATAGACCGGCATGAGTTCAACGGCATTTATCCCAAGTTCCTTTAAGTAAGGTATCTTTTGTACAATACCTTCAAACGTTCCCGGATATGTCACACCCGAACTCTTATGCTTTGTAAAACCTCTGACATGAAGTAAGTATATAATGGATTCATTGATCGGGATCAGTGGATTCTTATCTTTTTCCCAGTCGTACTCATCTTTATATATGCCCGCTCTTAATCTTTCGGGAAACTTTCCCCATCTTTCATTGCCCAAAACAACCTTGGCATAAGGATCGTAATATATCTCATCTCCAAGGTAGAAGTTGTAATCAAATCTGTCCGGGTCCACTCCCGACACCTTCATGCATCTGATATTCCCAACTTTATTTGAACAGCAAAAAGAGAGTCTTTCCTCTTTTTTCAGTTTCTTATCATACAGTATCACCCCACACTGTTCGTCGGTACCGACAACCACAGCAAAATTCACCTGATCACCGCCAAGATAAGTGGCTCCCAGGGGATACGGCTTACCGTAAGATATCTTAAATCTGTTTTCCATGTAAAATCTTTCTGTAGTAAATTTTTATCGATCAGTCAGCCTCGTCATATTCGCATTCATCCAAAAACTCATCGAATGCCTCGCAGACTGCTTCGTATTCATTGTCATCGTCAATATAAGTAAGCTCGGGCTCCTCGTTTGGATCGTCGGGATTCTCGCTGTATGCATAGAACCATACATCCTGATCTTCTTCGTTTTCCTGCCCGTCAGGTAAAAGTGCTATATATTCCTTACCTGCAACCTCCAATATGGTGATAACCTCACACATGACCGTTGTGCCGTCATCGAGATTAAGTTCAACCTTCATTTCCTCTTCGGGTATATTCTTTTCCATGATAATATCTCCTCTTGTTTTCCTGCTTTTCGCAAACATACCTATTTTGATTTTACAGAAATAAACGACTTTTTTCAACATATAATAGTCTTTGCTTCACCAAAAACAGGCTCCAAAAATCGACTTTTTATATGTTTTTCATTGTTTTTTCCGACAATATAGCTCATGATAAGCGTAGTTTTGGCTCTTGTCATGGCAACATAGAACATGCGTCTTTCCTCTTCTATGGCTTCTTTCGTGATACTCTTTTTTGAGGGTATCTCTCCTTCCATAAGGCCCGGCATTATGACTGTATCAAACTCTAATCCCTTTGAAGCATGATAAGTCATGATATATATGCCTGTTTCATTAACCTTAGCTGTTTTTCTTGCTTCCATGTTCTGCGACTGCTTAACAGCATGTTCAATCATGGCTTCATAGGTAGTCAGGTCTTTAAGACAGAACATCAAAAGATCAGCCTGTTTTGTATAGATTTCATACCTTTCCTCATTATCTCCGGACATACGAAGCATATATTCATCATATCCTATGACTCTTCTGAAATAATTAAAAGCCGAGAACATGTCCATCTTTCTTATCATGTTAAGATCGTATTCGAGCTTTTTTAATGCCCTTAAGACATATTCCTTATCCTGATAGAGTCCTTTAAGCAAGGTAATATCCATGACCTTTTTGTTTATCATGCTCCTGCTTATGTATCTCAGCGGCTTGTTCATTACAGGTATCAGATCGTTTGCATCAAATTCTCCCCCCGAATATGAAAGCCTTAAATAATGAGTGAAATCCTTATATATGACACTTTCAAAAGGATCGTAGGGTTTTTGCGTCACATGACAGTCTATCTTTCTTTTCATAAATTCGCGTGCTATGCGGGATACCGCAAGATTAGTCCTGCATAGTACGGCAACATTTCCTTTTAAGTTTGTGCCTGTTTTGTTTCCGTACATATCAGCTGTCTTTACCAGCTGTTCAAACTGTGACTCTTCATCCTTAAATGCCATGATACGTACTGCCTCACCGATATCGTTTTCTGTGTGAAGATGTTTTTCAAACCTGACGGTATTCTGTTTTATGACCGCATCCGATGCTTTTACAATGGATGAACTCGATCTGTAATTGCAGGTCAGCTTTATTGTGGTCAGGTTTTTAAAATATCTGTCCACTTCTCTCATTATTTCGGGCTTTGAGCCTCTGAAACCGTAAATGGACTGGTCATCATCGCCAACCGCAAAGATATTATTCTCTTTTGTCAAGAGCAGTCTTACTATATCAAACTGAAGCTCATTTATATCCTGAAACTCATCTATCAGGATAAATTTAAAGCGTTCGCGCCAAAACAAACGAGCCTGTTTATTTTCGCTCAAGAGTTTTTTGCACATGAGCATCATGTCCTCAAAGTCGATCTTAGAGGCAGCCCTCAGATGTTCGTTATACAGTTCGTAAATTCTTAAGAATGATTTTGTATCAAGATCGCAGATCGTTCTGTCATCGGCTTTCTGCGAAGAATTTTTGTAATAAGAAATTCGCTTAATGATAAGATCAAGATATTCGGATTCGGTATTATCCGAAAGATTGATATCTCTTAACACCTTTTTTAGGATGTTTCTTTTTAATGCATCTGTGGCAACACCTTCTGCCACATTTTTCATGTGATGTCTTATAATATTATAAAAAATCGAATGAAAAGTACCGAATGTTACAGGTTCATAACCACCCGCCTGTTTTTCAAACCGGCTCTGCATCTCTAAGGCAGCAGGCTTTGAAAAGGTTATGACTAAGATATTGCTCGGATCGATATGTTCGTTTCGGATGAGATTTAAGATCCTCTTAACAATTACCGTTGTCTTACCGCTACCGGGACCGGCTATCACCAGAGCCGGTCCGTAAGTATGCGATATTGCCTTACATTGGTCCAAAGACAGGTCAGGCTTTCTCAAGCTTTTCGATACCTGCCTTAATTCTCTTTATTGTCTCATCCTTGCCAAACAGTTCCATAAGCTCTGTAGCACCCGCAGGTGTCATCTGCTTGCCCGATACAGCGGTACGTACGGGCCAAAGCACATATCCGTTTTTATATCCTTTTTCTTCAACATATTTAAGAAGAAGTGCATACAGTGCATCATTACTGTAATCATCGGTTTCTTCCAGTAAAGGAAGAAGATCCTTAAGTACCTCAAGTGAAGACTGTGCATTTGTCTTCATCTTCTTGTGGGTATACATCTCTATATCATAGTCCGGAAGCTCATCGACAAAATCTATGAGTGCGGGAATGTCGGGGAATACCTCGATCCTAGTCTTTACCCACTCTGCAAGCTTAACTTTATCCACGTCGGACTTTACGGCCTCATCTATATAAGGCTTGGCCATCTCGAAATATTTATCAAAATCCATAGCCTTTATATACTCGCCATTCATCCAGCGAAGCTTTACGATATCGAATACGGCCGGTGACTTGCTTATCCTGTGATAATCAAATTCCTTTATGAGTTCATCCAAAGTGAATATCTCACGATTATCCTCGGGACTCCATCCCAAAAGTGCTATATAGTTTACAACTGCTTCGGTCACAAAACCCTGCTCTATAAGATCTTCAAACGATGAATGTCCGCTCCTTTTTGAAAGCTTCTTATGATTCTCATCGGTTATGAGAGGAAGATGCACATAAACCGGGCTTTCCCATCCGAAAGCATCGTAGAGTCTCTGATATTTAGGTGAAGAAGAAAGGTATTCATTTCCTCTCACGACATGAGTTATGTTCATGGTATGATCATCGACAACATTTGCAAAATTGTAGGTCGGATAACCATCGGTCTTAATAAGTATCATGTCATCGAGCTCGGAATTCTCAACCGTGATGTCTCCGTACAGTTCATCATGAAAGGTCGTTGTTCCTTCATTGGGTATGTTCTGTCTTATGACATAGGGCTTTCCTTCAGCAAGGTTTTTTTCGATCTCTTCTTTTGAAAGGCTGAGGCAGTGCTTGTCATATACGGTTATCTCTTTTCCTTCAACAACCTCGGTCTTAAGGGAAGCAAGTCTTTCCTTGTCGCAGAAGCAATAATATGCCTCTCCCTTTTCTATAAGCTCTTTTGCATATTTTAAATATATGCCGGTCTTCATTCTTTCACTCTGAACGTACGGACCGTAGCCTCCGTCTTTATCGGGGCCCTCATCGTGAACAAGGCCTGTTTTTTCAAGGGTTCTGTAGATTATCTCCGTTGCCCCCTCAACAAATCTTTCCTGATCGGTGTCCTCTATTCTTAACATAAAGTCTCCGCCTTCGTGCTTGGCGATCAAAAACTCATAAAGAGCCGAACGAAGGTTTCCGACATGCATTTTACCTGTAGGACTCGGTGCATATCTTGTCCTTATCTTCATATTTCATTTCTCCTTTTTGTTACTTATCTGTTTTCACCCATAAAGAAAAGTGCGATAGTATCGGGACCCGCATGCGATCCTATCGTAGGTCCTATAGGATTGAACAGAACGTTTGAGATCCCAAATCTTTTCTTCACTTCATCGGCTACAAACTTCGCATCATCTATATTGTCGCCGTGACTGATAAATATGACATCATTGTCTTCACGGTATCTTCCCATTGTTTTTTCCATATGATCGACAAGCGCATGGAGAGATTTCTTTCTTCCTCTTACATTGTACATATTGGTAAGTTTTCCCTCATCATCTACATGTAAAACCGGCTTCAGGTTGATCATGGTTCCGACCACAGCAGCGGTTTTGGACAGTCTTCCGCCTCTGTAAAGATGATTAAGATCGTCTACCGTAAATGCATGAACAATGTTTAACTTATGCTCTTCCACCCATTTTACGATGGTTTCGATGTCTGCGCCCGATTCCTTCATGCATACGGCTTTGTGAACCAAAAGTCCCTGACCCAACGATGCACTGAGAGAATCTATAACATAAATTTTCGCTTCACTATCCTCTTCCATGACCTCCTGCGCGGCAATCTTAAAGCTGTTGCAGGTACCGCTCAGTCCCGATGAAAATGCTATGACAAGAATGTTTTTACATCTTTTCAGCACATCTCTTAAACTGTCAGCCGCTTCTTCCGGATTGACCTGAGATGTAGTAGGCATACTCTTATCTCTTAGCTTTTTATAGAAATCTTTGGCTGCTTTTTCATCGTCATTGTCATATGTAACACCGTCTAAGGTGTATTTAAGCGAAACACAGTAAATATCATGTTCGAGCAGATAGCTCTTCGGCAGATCCGCCGATGAGTCTGTCATGATCAAAAAATCTTTCATACACGTCCCCTTTTATAAGCTTATTCAATAAAGATGCAATCTCAAAATATGATATCATCACTTGACCTTCTTGGCAACAACCACAAACCTTCCGTTCGCTTCTTCATAGTCACATGTGGACAGTGTGATAAGCCTGTCTCCGTACTTCGCTTTAATGCCCGTATCATAAAGCGAAAGTGCCGCCATCTCTTCCATATTTGAATCAAATTCGTTTTCGCTTGTCGCATCTATAAATTTATAGTATTTAAAAACGATCTCTTCTTCACTGTAGATCTTTGATCTGAAAACATACATGATATCATATGTTCCCTCCTCATAGATCGTATCAAATGAAATGCTCGGATGCTCCTTATAAAATGATTCCTTTGCATACATATTCAGATTTCCGAACATCTTCCCCGATTTCATGTGATGACCGTATATGATCATGTTATCGTTCGGGTGAGCCGCATCACAGTCTTTGTCCATAAAGATCGAACCGTTCTTGTCATATTCCTGATCATAATTATGATCGAGATAATATTCATTGTTAACGGTCTGCATGACCGGATAGTCTATATTTGTTCCGTCAATCTTTATCCAGCCAACAAGCTTTTTGTTCTTCTGATACAGCTTCTCATATTTCTTTAAGACCGGAGGCATGGTCGTGTCCTCATGAACAATATTCACACTGTATTCCTTTGGTGTGCTTTCCTCATCTATGAGGTCTGAAAGATTTGAATATTGAACATCGTTCTTTGCATAAAGCGTATAATAAAAGGCAAGATAAACTATGCAACCCAGTGAAACGAGCGATGCTATGACTATCATCGCTTTACGCTTGATCTCTCTCTTTTTTACCTGTCTTTTTATCTCTGCATCAAGCTTTTCATCTTTTTCATCACTGAATTTTGGTTCATTTTTTGTTTCTTTATTCTTAAACGGCTTAAAGCCCTTCCTCCCGGTGCGAGAAAGAGCTTTATCTTCTTCAAGCTGAGCGATGAGTTCTTCGAGTTCATCCAAAAAATCATCACCCAGCATCGATTCAAATCTGTAATTGCCTTCTTCAATATTGTCGCGTATCTTTTTTACATCTTCAAGCTTTGTAAGATCGTGTCTGCTCTTGATGGCTTCAATATTGTCAAAATCCCTCTTGGCTGCTTTGTAGGATTCTATATCCCTGAAGCTTCTGCCGCCTATGTTAAGATCGAGCATATATATTATTCACCCTGTGCTTTGAGCTGCTCCTTATCGGTTATAAATGCATTCGGATAATACTCCGTGATCGTGTATATTGCATCATCACCTTCGACTCTGGCGAAATATGTACCGTCAATTGCAAATCTGTCACCTATATAATATGTTCTCTCAACGCCCTGTGCATCCGTAAAGGATACAATATATGACGGGTCGTCAAGTCCGTATTCCGATAAGTCCGACGGATCCTCAAGCTTTGTTCTTGCATTGAGATTGGTGGCATAATTTACGATATCTTTTGCCTTTTCCTGATCAAGGTCAAAGCTCTTATCATCACTAAGAAGCCATTTATCCCCGTCTCTTTCAAGATTTATTGTGACGGAATCATGCTTATATGTGACTGTTTTAACCGATGCGGCATCTGTCTTTATGACCGATGTAACGCTCACCTCATCGAGCACTTCAATATTGTCTACTTTATAGATGGAAATAACATATCCAACCACAAACAGTACAAGTATGACTATCAGACAGATAAGCTGTTTAAACTGTTTTTTCATTTTCTCACCTTATCTCTTTCTTCTCTTTGTCCAGATCACAAAGCCTGCGGTAAGAAGAACTAAGGGTACTACTATCAAAAGTATCAAAAAGATTGCTATTGCCGCATGGTTGTTCGCTATGATGAATTTATCGGCACTTACCGACTTAACCGGAACAGATACTGTCGACACATCATCGCTCACACATTCATTTACGATATTGGTAAATATGGTAAGGTTGGCATTTGATGTCAGCTGATCGGCCTGATTCGTGAACATGAAAGGCGAGCCCACGATATAGGCATATGACTGGGCGCCGTTCTCTGTTGTCTTACTTGATGTAACGGCCACATTTAACGGTCCTACTTCATCAGTATTCTGATCGTATGAATAGTCAGCTGCATCTACAATGCTGTTTTTCCTGAATGATGTTGATGAAGATTTAAGGAACGGAGTTACTTTAACCGTCTCACTGTCCTCATCGTATATATAGATTGCTTTACTGTAAGGCATCCATGCGTTTTTCTTGCCGTAAACTCCTGTGGTGACCACATTGTTGAATACCTCGGGAATGATATAGTAAGGATCGCTCGCATATGCCTGAAGATCAAGCACAAGACCGTTCTCACAATATACACCGTAGTATTCAAGAAGCTTATCAAAATTAGGCATCTTATCTCTTATATCATCAACCATTCCGATGGTTATGAGCATCTGACCGCCGTTTTCGGCATATGCCATAAGCTTGTTTACATCATCCGAAGAAAAGTCGGTAGCCGGAGCGGCGATAATGATCATCTGGCAATCCTCGGGGATGTCCTTGCCCAAAAGATTGATGGTTTCAAGATCATAATTCTGCTTTGCGATGGCATCCGTAAAGTCTTTGTCAAGTTCCTGCTCATCATGTCCCTGAAGAGCATATATCTTTGCACTGAGGCCGTTTATGATGTAATTGATACCGCTGGTTATCTGACCTTCGATGTCAAACTGCTGAACAGTATCATATGAGCCGTCATCATTGAAGCTGTAATCATTCACATACATATCTTCGTAGTTGACATAGCGTGTTCTTGTTGCTGTTTCAAGGAAGATCGAATTGTAAGTGGGTGTACTATCAATAAACTTCTCATAGAACTTGGGGCTCTTGTTGGGATCCTTATATTCTACATGGATCTTGTCCGAGAGTTCGTCATATATCTTTACCATCCTGTCAACATTGGTATCCATGCTGTCCTCAGATGCATAAACATATATGGTCATATCTTCATTCAGTTTGCTCACTACTTCTTTTGTTGTATCGCTCAGTGTGAAAAGCTTCTGCTTTGTAAGATCATATTCCGTGCTCTTATCGGGGAACTGTCTTACGATCAGGTTTGCCACAACCGCAATGGCT
>CACZSE010000017.1 GCA_902783735.1 uncultured Lachnospiraceae bacterium | reverse complement strand
TTCCGCAGGTCCCGCAGTTTTACCTGAAGAAGTATTAAAAGAAGCTGCAGAAGAAATGATGGATTACAGGGGAAGCGGCATGTCCGTAATGGAGATGAGCCACCGTTCCAAAGTTTATGATAATATCATCAAAGAGGCAGAAGCTGATCTCAGAGAGCTCATGAACATCCCTGACAACTATAAGGTACTTTTTCTTCAGGGTGGTGCAAGCCAGTTCTTTGCGGAAGTTCCCATGAACATGATGAAAAATAAAAAGGCAGGTTACATTGTAACAGGCCAGTGGGCTAAGAAGGCTTACCAAGAAGCTAAGATCTACGGTGAGGCTGTTGAACTTGCTTCAAGTGCAGACAAGACATTCTCTTACATACCTGATTGTTCTGATCTTCCTATCACGGATGATATGGACTATGTATATATCTGCGAAAACAATACGATCTATGGTACAAAGTTTAAGACACTTCCCAATACAAAGGGCAAGGATCTTGTATCAGATGTATCATCATGCTTCCTTTCAGAGCCTATAGATGTTTCTAAGTATGCTGTTGTTTACGGCGGCGTACAGAAGAATGTAGGTCCTGCAGGATGCGTTATCGCAATAATCAGAGAAGACCTCATCACAGACGATGTTCTTCCCGGAACACCTACAATGCTTAAGTGGAAGACTCAGGCAGATGCTGATTCTCTTTACAATACACCTCCGTGCTACACGATCTATATCTGCGGAAAGGTATTCAAGTGGCTCAAGAAGATGGGCGGACTTGAGAAGATGAAAGAGATCAACGAGCAGAAGGCTAAGATCCTTTACGATTTCCTCGATTCAAGCGAGCTCTTCAAGGGAACAGTTGTAAAGGAAGATCGTTCACTCATGAATGTTCCTTTCGTAACAGGAAACGAAGAACTCGATGCCAAGTTTGTAGCAGAAGCTAAGGCTGCAGGTTTTGAGAACCTTAAGGGTCACAGATCTGTAGGCGGTATGAGAGCATCTATCTACAATGCTATGCCTGTCGAAGGTGTTAAGGCGCTTGTTGAGTTCATGAAGAAGTTCGAAGCTGAAAACAAATAAGGAGTAAGATATGTTTAAATATAATTGCCTCAATCCGATAGCTGCCATCGGTCTTGAAAAATTTGACAGCAATTACGCTAAAACAGATGATGTAAATGACGCTGAAGGTATCCTTGTACGTTCTGCAAGCATGCACGAGATGGAGCTTCCTGAAAAGCTTTTATGCGTAGCAAGAGCAGGTGCCGGTGTCAACAACATCCCTCTTGATAAGTGTGCAGAAAAAGGTATCGTTGTATTCAATACTCCCGGTGCCAATGCAAACGGTGTTAAGGAACTTGTTTTTGCAGGCATGCTCCTCGCAAGCCGTGACATCACAGGCGGTATCCAGTGGGTTAAGGATAATGCATCGGATCCCGAAGTAGGCAAGGCTGCTGAGAAGGCTAAGAAGGCATTTGCCGGAACAGAGATCCAGGGCAAAAAGCTTGGTATCATCGGTCTTGGTGCCATCGGTATCAAGGTTGCAAATGCAGCTACAAACCTTGGCATGGAAGTACTTGGTTACGATCCTTATCTTTCGGTAGATCAGGCATGGAACTTAAGCCGTGCCGTTAAGCATGTAATAAATGTTGAAGATATCTATGCAGAATGTGATTTCATAACGATCCATGTTCCGCTTCTTGATTCAACAAAGGGCATGATCAATAAAGAAGCCATCGAGAAGATGAAAGACGGCGTTATCATCTTAAACTTTGCGAGAGATCTTCTTTGCAATGAAAATGATATCCTTGAAGGCATCAAGGCAGGAAAGATCCGCAAATATGTATCGGATTTCCCGAATGCAACAACAGCAGGACAGGAAGGATGCATCGTGATCCCTCACCTTGGAGCTTCTACAGAGGAATCTGAAGATAACTGTGCTGTAATGGCAGTTAAGGAGATGAGAGATTACCTTGAAAACGGTAACATCATCAACTCAGTAAATTATCCCAGATGTGATATGGGCATCTGTGCTCAGGCAGGAAGAGTTGCTGTATTCCACAAGAATATCGCAAACATGATCGCAAGCTTCACCAAGGTATTCGGTGACAACAAGATCAATATCTCTGACATGACCAATAAGTCTAAGGGAGATTTTGCTTATACAATGCTCGATATCGAAAGTCCCGCAACCGATGAGATCGTTGCTGCACTTCGTGCTATCGACGGTGTATACAGAGTAAGAGTTGTAAAATAATCCATATATATTTAAAGGGTGTCACTTTCGTGACACCCTTTTTAAAATCCTATCGTATCTTCTTCAATATTTCCATAGTAGTCGGAAGTGATAAGAGGATCGGCAACACTTTCCATATCAAGCACAAGTCTGAACTGTGTCTCGTACAGTTCTTTATATATTCCGTTTAGTGCAAGAAGCTCTTCATGGGTTCCCGATTCGGCAATGCATCCGTCTTTTACGACCAGTATTGAATCAGCTTTCAATATGGTTGAGAGCCTGTGTGCAATGACAATGCTTGTCCTTCCGACCATGAGCATCTCAAGAGCATCCTGTATGGCATTTTCGGAGATTGAGTCTAAGGCGCTGGTAGCTTCATCTAAAATGAGTATCTTGGGATCCTTAAGTATGACTCTTGCAAGCGAAAGCCTTTGCTTTTCACCACCCGAGAGCTTAAGACCGCGATTTCCGACAACGGTATCATAGCCGTCGGGCTGGTTTATTATGAAATCGTGGATGTTTGCATTTTTACAGGCATTTATTATCTCTTCATCGGTCGCGTCGTCTTTTGCATAAAGCAGATTTTCTATAATGGTGCCGTTAAAAAGATAAGTTTCCTGAGTGACCACGCCGATGGTCGATCTTAAGTAGGGAAGATCAAAATCTCTGACATCTGTTCCGTCGATAAGGACCCTTCCTTTTGAAACATCATAGAGCCTCGGAATAAGGTTAACGATCGTTGATTTACCCGAACCCGATGGTCCTACGATCGCATACATCTTTCCGCCCGGAACGGTGAAATCCACATCCTTAAGGATATTTACTTCAGGAGAGTAATTAAAAGCCACATGTTCATATCGGATATCTTTACATGCCACATCGGGCTTTTGACCGTTTTCGGGATTTGTGATACTGCTTTTCATGTCAAAGTAGTTAAAGATTCTGGTGAA
>CACZSE010000016.1 GCA_902783735.1 uncultured Lachnospiraceae bacterium | reverse complement strand
TTCATGTTTTCTACTTCGTGGTCAGCAACAAATGCTGCTGCCTTAGAGTAGTCAAATGATACTTTGTTACCCATAATATATCTCCTTTGATTTAAATGATTATATTAAACTGTCTCTAACAGCTTTCTGTTCTTCATCCGTAGGTTTTTTAGGATCCCATAAAATGTTCTGTCCGTCACCTTCATATCGGGGTATGAGGTGAATATGGAAATGAAATACGGACTGCCCCGCAACCTCATTATTATTCTGAACGATATTAAATCCGTCGGCCCCAAGTCTGTCGGTCATCTTTATCGCAAGCTTCTTTGCGAGCACAAACGCTTTAGCCGTCAGATCCTCGGGAAGCTCATATATGTTCTTATAATGCTCCTTCGGGATAATGAGTGCATGACCCTTTGTAGCCGGTCCGGCATCAAGTATAACATTGAAGTCATCATCTTCATAGATGGAATTTGTAGGTATCACTCCGTTTGCAAGTTTGCAAAAAATACAATTATCGTCTTTCATATCGGCTCCTTTTATAATATCAGATCTTTTTGATCTATATATCAGTTCATGAATACAAACAACTCATCCAGGGTCCTGAGTATCTTGAAATCACCCTTCATCTTCATGTTTCCTGCCATAAATGCCCTCTGGAAGGTCATTCTTCCCGAAACTATATCCTGCATGCTGTCCTCATCCAGACTTATCTCAACGTCTGCTTTGTCTATAGCTTCAAGTAAATATTCCGCCTGTGCTCCGTCTACCTTTATGGACAAGGGCTTCTTTCCTATCATGATCCTGTAGGATGCTTTAAAACCGGCAATAGCGTTGAAATGCTCCTTAAATGAGCTTATATAGGATTCACCCTCGGTAGGTTCCTTGCCCATCATGCCCTTAAACATTCTGGCAAGATCCTGTATATCCTCTTTTTGACGCTGTACATAACTGTCATCGGCAGCATATTGTGAAAGCTGTTCTGATTCCTGAGGGGTAAGGTCGGTATTTGTTGAAACAGAGACCATCTGCTTTACGGCCTGATTGCTGGCAGGAAAGCTTATGAGCTTTTGTTTTATGGTCCTGTAGACATTCTCAGCCTTCTTTTCGATAAGTGTCGTGTAGCGGTCGTCTATCTCCAATGAAGCTGCATCCGCTATGTATCCGCATATTCCCGAGCAGGGAAGACCTCCCAGTATCTCCCATGCGGTGGAAAGGTTTAACTTTCCTTCTCTCTCACCATAGGTAGTGGACATGACTATGGGACACATGTATATTTTGGAGATCTTTTCCTTGTCCCCGTAGAGCCAGCAGGCGTCCAAAAACTGCTGCATGTATCCGCCTATTCCATACCACTCAACCGTTGTAGCCAGTATGATCCCATCTGCGTCCTTGAGTGTCTGGGGTAAGGTGGTTATGGCAGCCCTCTGCTCGCAGAGCATGAATCTTTCCACTTTTACGTTCAGTTCTTCCAAAACGGCCTGCATCTTGTCGATCACAAAAAGTGTCGGATCGTCCATCAGTCCTCTGCCGCCGTAATATATATTAACCTTCACTGTTTTGTACCGCCTCCTTTTTTGAAAGCTTTGAGTAACACAAAATAGCCGTTAACAAAAATCCTATGAACAGGCCGCCCAAATGTGCGGCATAATCTATATGATCCGCAGCAAAGCTGCTGTAAACACAATATGCCACCATAAGTATCATGCGTCTGACCGGAATATCGAGGCCTTTGGTCTTTATAATGACTAAAAAGAGCAGGGCTCCCATGATACCATACACGGCACCGCTGGCACCTATGGCAGTGTATCTTGCACCGCTTGTGAGCTCGTATACATACGATATAACATTGCCCATGATGCCCGACACAAAATATATAATGGCAAATCTGACAGAGCCTGTCTTATGTTCCACCATCTCACCCATGAAATATAAGAGCAGCATATTGCTTATAACATGCTGAAAGTCCGCATGTAAGAACATGGCAGTGATCAGCCTGTAAAACTGGCCGGCCCCGATAGCCGAAAACTCCATGCATCCCGATTCCAAAAAAGGATTTGGCGCATCGCCTGCCGCATTTCCTATAAGTAAGGATGTTAAAAAGATCAGAACATTGACTATGACCAAAACAACGGAAACCGGTGATGGTCTTTTTTTGCTCTTCTCATGATACTCTTCACGTTCCGAGCTGTTCATCAGCTTTTCATTTATGGCACGAAGATCGTTTGAACCTATCAAAAGACGGGTTTCTTCGATCCATTTTAAAAGGTCTTGCTTTAAACCGTAAAAGTCTTCAATACGGCTGTCGTCTTCAATGAGCGAAATGTTCTGTTTATCGATCGTCCAGCACATGTACTCATCGGAAGCGATCTTTTCCGCCTTAGTCATGTCCCCGGAAAATATCAGGTTCATGATGTGAACATCTTTATCTTCCATGGAAGCACGTATGTTTTGACTCTGGTTTATAAGAGTCTCATGGTCCATGTCGGAATCATCGTTTACATTGAATACCTGTAAGATGTTTACAAAACCGTTCTCTTCTTTTATATATTCTTTTACGTCCGGATATTGGGTATTAAAAACAACATACCCCGCATCCTGCATATATTTTTCAAATATCTTTACAACCATAACGGTTAATTGCCTGATTTTTCGTCAGGACTCTTTCTCACGTTTTCCTCTATGAGACCCATTATGGTCCTTATAGAGTTGATCTGTCCGCTGCTCACCATATTCTCAATGTACTGTTTTCTGTTTAAGAATACTTCGTGAACCGTATCGACCAGCGATATGGGATCTAATGCCTCTTCCCTTATGACTGCACTGAAGCCCTGTCCTTCAAAGGAAGATGCGTTCAGTATCTGGTCTCCCCTGCTGCCTGCCGACAAAGGAATGAGTATATTGGGTTTGTTCAATGCCAAAAGCTCACATATCGCATTTGCACCTGCTCTTGATATGACAACATCCGACATGGCAAATACATCCTTAAGCTCTGTCTTGAGATATTCAAACTGCTTATATCCCGGTACCGACAGCATAAGGTTGTCCATCTTTTCTTTTCCGCATATATGAACTACCTGGAAATCCTTTAAAAGATTGTCCAGAGATTCTCTTACAACTTCGTTGATGCTCTGAGCACCCTGGGAACCGCCGATGACCATTATGACAGGCTTGCTCGAATTAAATCCGCAAAGCTTATAACCTGCTTCCACACTTCCCTGCATGAGTTCCGCTCTGATGGGTGAACCTGTAAGTACAGCCTTTCCTGCGGGAACCTTGGATAAGGTCTCGGGAAAGTTACAGCAGACCTTGTCTGCCACGGGAATGCATAATTTATTGGCTAAGCCCGGAGACATGTCCGATTCGTGAATGATACAGGGGATCTTAAGATCTGCAGCCGCTCTTACTACTGGAACGGATACGAAACCACCCTTGCTGAATATTATGTCGGGATCTATCTCTTTTAAGATCTTTTTTGCCTCTCTGTATCCTTTCAATACTCTGAAAGGATCGGAAAAATTCTTCAGATCAAAGTATCTTCTGAATTTACCTGTTGCTATTCCATGGTACTCTACCCCAAAATCCGCCATGAGTCTCTTCTCGATACCATCATAGGAACCGATGTAGAATATCTCATATCCTGCTGCCCTTAAGGACGGCAGTAAAGCGATATTTGGTGTTACATGTCCGGCGGTACCTCCGCCTGTCAGAACTATTCGTTTCAAACTAACGCCTTCTTTCTGCTTAATACAATCCACATACGATTATAGCAGATTCGGACATTTATTCATAGTTTAATTACACCAATCGAAGAACCACGTTTCCCAACAAAATTCGTGATTCCATGTTTATGACGGTTTCCTCTCCCGGAGATAATCTGACTCCGTCCACGCTTGTTCCGTTTGTGCTGTTAAGATCAAAAATGACAAGTTTGTCATTTCTTTTGGTGATCTTTGCATGAAGCCTGCTTATGCTCGAATCCGAAATCCTGCAATCCACCTCGCCGATGAGCTTTCCTATGGTTACAGGGAAATCCCTTATCATGTATTTTTTTGAGATATTGTTTTCTTTCCATTCGAGACGTATGCCTGTCTCATCCTGCAGATCCCGATTAGGCGTAAATACCTCGGTCTCTTCATTAAAGACTTCGGTCTCTTCGTCTTGCGGCCAGTAATCTTTTACCGTGACTCTTTGTTTTGGCATCACGATGGAATCTTCTTTTTTCTTTTCAATAAATCTTATAAGCGACTTTACGGTATATATGACTGTTAACAAAGCGAATACACAAAGCGCAGTCATAATATACATGGAATATATCCCCTTATAAAAGCATGTAAATGAAGCCAATAAAAGACTTATGGCAGTAAAACTCAGAGGTTTCACCCAAATACGCTCATCATCTTTATCTTCTTCATCCTCTTCTTCTGACATTATTTCAGCAGTCGGGATGAGATCATTTTCATCCTTAATGCCGTCACGATCATATTCACAGATCTGTCGTCTGTTCATTTTTTCTTCTTTTTCCAATATGTTCATGAACATCGGAAGAGAAAAGGTCTCACTTGAACACATCCGGTAAAACTGATATGCGGTCTGTAAGCATGCATTTTCCTTTCTGTTCACATTTTGAAGTAAAAACTCGGCGAGTTCATGATAATGCAATGACTCATTACACTTACAGCCCGGCACATATAAGAGCTTTACCGAGTCATCATATGGGTCTTTATATATATATTGCGGATCGAGAACAAAATAACGATCGTCAAGAAAATATTGTGCAGCCTGCTCAAATATGGTCTTTATGCTTTGCAGCAAAGACTTTAATTCAAGGAAGCTCATTTCTTTGTTTTCGTATTCATGTTTTAGCGAGAGCATATTGGTCACGTCAAACGCCATGAGTTTTTTGCTTCCGTCATAGGTTTCTTTGCAGGATAAAAGCCCTCTTATATCATTTAAGGAAATCATCGACACCAGGTACTGTTCATCCTCGCTTACCTCTTTTTCACAAGTTATATATCTTTTGGTAAATTCCTGTATAATGTTAAATTCCATCTTTATCATTCTCCCGTTTCTTTAGTGGACAGCTCTTACTATCTCAGTCGGATCGATCCTTGTACTACTTGCTTCTCTTTTTGAAGAAGCTTCAGATCTGTTATATAACGCCATATTCGCAAACGGCAGATCTATTCGAGTCGGAGCTGTGACCTTTATGCTCAGCATTCCTACATCTACCGTAGGACTGACTGTATATTGATATATCTGATTATCTAAAAGTTCATTTGCGTAGGTTTTCACTTTACCCGTAACCTCAGCCGATGAAGCATCCATGATCTGACTGCCTCTCAGTGCCGCTATATAGCAATCCTGATATACAACACAATTGTTATAAAGAAAGAATAAAAACATGATCGTAAGGATAATGATCATGGTACAGACAGGAACTATGAACGATGCCTCAATTGTCATATAGGCTTTAATCTTCTTTTTTTTGATCTTCATGACTTAATCTCCGTATGTCAAAATATGATATTCAGATCCGTATCAGATATCCGGCGGCCGTTGCGATGCTTATAACGGGTATATATGGTATACGTGCGCCTTTTTCCTTCCCCGCCATCTTTAATATGATCATCACAACAAATGACACAATTGTCATGGATAGTGTTGCGATATATATTCCGACCGGATCCATACCCAAAAGTGCTCCTATCAGTACCGGGCCGTCAGCACCTCCTGTCTTTTCAGGCATAAATATATGAGATAGCATAAAGATCAAACCGGGAATCATTGATATTATGACTGTGCTCCAGTTTAAGACCGTGTCTGCAGGTTTGTCTTCCTGCTTAAAAAAGCATATAAAACACAGCATTAAAGCCTTTATCACAATAAGCGCCATCACTCCAAACAATGACAATTCTTTTTTCCTGATATCAACAACTGACATGGTTGTCAGCATCAACATGATCACTAAGATCCAAATACTCATATACTCCATCCTTCTAATATCCACACTGGCTGCAGGGCGTTCTCGAACCGACCTCCGACAGTTTGACAGTCCTTATTGTCCTCTTTAAACCGCTGCAGGCTGCGTCGCTGTGGTATCTGTCACCTTCAGGTGTTATAAAAAGTATGCCTGTTGAGTTTCCTCCGCATCTTTCACACGGTCTGTATCTGCCCCCCGATCTGTTCCTCATCAGCTCTATATCATTTAACGTCACTGCCTGTATCGTCACTTTCAGATGTCTGCAGTTTCTGCTTCTGTGATAACTGTATCCATGTTCGGTAATATAGACATATTCTTCTTCGGTTCTTTCGGAAGAACCGGAAAGTACATTATATCCGGTCCATTTCCTGTAGGTCATGGATGCAAGAGTTGTTGAAGTGGCATAGTTTATGGAACCGATGTATGGTTTTATGGGGACAAATTTAAAAAATGTTACTGTATCGGCTCCGATATCCTCAGTGTTACACTGCATATAAGAAGCTGTTCTGGCACTTTGCTGAAGTTTGGAAAGTTCTGTACCATACAGATTGAAAACATTTACAAGCGACATCAGATTGATCATAAAGAATATGAACAAAGGGATGGCTATTGATGCCTCTACCGTCATGGATGCCCTTAGTTTCTTAAGGAAAACGGGCGACGTCCTCTTCGGAAAGCGATTTTTAGGGAATTCTATATATGCGTTTGTAAATTCATTCGAAGATGCTTGAAGAGTTTTTGTATTTTGCCTATGGTTACAATTGTGGGAACAAAAGTTTTTTATTTTTTTAACCGAAAAGGACATCGCCCGTTTTCCTCCTTACAGATTTATCTGTATGAATAGGATCTTGTTATCTCGTATCCATATCCATAACTGCCCGAAACATTTACTCTTGCCTTTAACTGGTATATCTGATCGTTCATCCTGAAATTTGCATTACCGTTTGTCAGTCTTATATCCATCTCCATGACATCCATGAGTCGCATATTGCATTTCTTTTTGTTCTCAAAGAATATGAAACTGTATAAAAAGTCTTTATATGCCATGGTTCCCGAAGGTATTCTGTACTCACCCAGATGGGATCTGAAATCCATTATCTGTGAGAGCGGCGTGTTCCAGTCCTGCTCGGTCTTAGTCACTGCCAGCTTATGACCGTCAAAAAGAATCCTTAAGTCCTTTGCACTTTCGGCATACGCCCATGCCAGGATAATGGAATGCTTAACAGCCTCAATAAGCTCCGGCTGTGCTATGACTAAAGACGCCGCAATAGCCATTTCGTTTGCTTCGTTTATTTTTCCCGGACTTGAATACAGATGAGTCAGATTGGTAACATATCTGATCTTAAAGATCTTTTCTGCTATCTCTTCAAGGTTTTTCAGATCCGAATCCTTTCCCTCGATCAGATACTCAATCTGGTAATTCAGGCATGCCTCTTCTTTTTCTTTACCCCGATAGCCGAGCTTATCAAAAAGATATCCGTTAAAATAAGCCTCATCAACCGGACTGTAAGGGGACTTCTGCCCCTCATACAGTCCGAAGCCCTCGGGATACTGTCTCTTACTTATAAGAGAAGACAGATCTGTCGAACGATTCGATATTGAATTCAAGTCTTTACATGCGTAGAACAAGGCACTTGAAGAAGATAATCTCTCAACGGCATCTGCAGGATTACTGATCTCTACCGGATCTTCACCCTCCGTAAGACCCAAATTGTACTCATCCACGATCTCATCAATCTCTCCGGACAGATCATCTCTTTTTTCTTCATAATCATCATACAGGTCGATGACCTCATCCGGATCTATGGGATCGAAGCCTTCATTTAATAAAAGCTCCGCCCCTGTCTTTGATTTCATGTAACGGACGATCTGGTATCTGAGCACGGTTCCGCTGTCATCGGAAGCAAAGCTTACTTCCGAAAGCTTCGCATTATCGGCTCTTAAGCCCGTAAGGTCCTTAGTCATGTCGTTTGCTCTGAAGTTCAGATTCATATATTCGAGCAAATGAGATCTTGTGTTATCCGTACCGGGTGATGCTCCGTAAGAATCATCAATAAACAATAATCCGTACTGTTTAACCATTTCTCTGTGATATTCCGCAAATATGCTGCTCAATCCCGCATCCATAACGCATTCGGTCTCCATGCGGGCCGTTTGTCTTCTGACTCCTTCGATCACAGTAAGTGTCAGTGTTATGAGCAGCCCCAATATCATCGACAGATATACGGTTATATATCCCTTAAGCTTTTTCATGGCCTAAATCGTATTCGCCTGTGATGTGATCTTCTGGAATATTGTATTCACAAGATTTGTCAGTTGAGACTTAAAAATGATGACCAGGCTGATAAGTACAACTATTATGAGTATGATCTCAACCGTTCCCATTCCGTCTTCTTCTTTAATAAATTGTTTTAGATCCTTTAGTCCTCTCATCTTCATATCCTTCCTTTTTTATTATGCTCCGAAAGAAAAATAAGCCGGTATCATGATAATGATCATGACTATGCTTAACATTATGATCATTGGAAACAAAAGCTTTGTCTGAGCCTCGTCCCCCATCCTTTTGGCAATATGTTTCTGTTCTTCGAATGCTGCTTTTGTCTCATAGCTTAGAGCGGATACGATCTTTCCGGTACCTTTTCTCAGATTCTGCGTTAACAAAGTCATGAGCTTTTTATATGTGATCTGACCGCATCTGTCTCCAAACATCGTATAAACTTCCGCTTCAGAAGCACCTTCTTTAAGCCTTTTTAAGCACACCAAAAGTTCTTCATAGACATACTTCTTGTCATGTCCTTCTTTCAAAGCCGATCTATAATCAGCACCCATTCGTTCAAATGCCGGTCGCAGAGTCATTCCGGAACTTATAAGTAACTGCAGTTTGCTGACAAATTCCGAATATTCAAGGCGAAGTGACTGATCTCTCTTCTCATATTTACCTGCCAGATCATTATCCATGCCCCACCATATTCCTATGACAGTGATCAACGACAATATGGCCATTATCGCCGTTGTCGGCTTTTCTGCTTCTTTCCAGGTGATCTGTTTTTCGCCTACTTCTTTCGGCAAAGTCAGATATTCATCTGTTTTTGTTTCTTCCTGATTCTTCTGAATGGATGCGATTATGCTGTTTTTTTCCTCCTGCAGGGGAGATATCTTCTCCGGATATATCCTTATCATGAAGGATTTTTCAAACGAACTGTCTTCATAGGTCAGAATGCAAATCAGCTGCGCATCCGTCCCCATATCGGAAACCTCATCCTTTACGATGGTTCCGTCCTCATGTATTACAGCATAGTCCCTGCTTTCCCATCTTAATGTAAAGGGATACCCCTCTACTCTTGAAACGATATTCAAGTCGGATGTAACATGATCTAAAGATTCGTTTTCTCCCAATATTATCTTTTCAAGCTCGGGACTTAATCTCTCAAACAACTCCTTAGTCTGCTCTTTAGAATATATTCGCTCCTTTACAGTCACATCGATATCATATTCACTTTCTCCGGTAACAGCCGTCAGTTGTTTACTGTATGAGTTTTCACCATAGTCATGTCTTATAAGCTTTGCTTCATGCTCGATCCTTGAACCGTTTTTTGAACTGAAATATGAAGCTGCTATAAGAAAAAGAGCTGCAAGCAATACAATAATTACTTTTTTTATCTTGTCCGTATAATAATTTCTTAACAGCTCTTCTTTTTCTGTCCCCGGGTTAAGTCCGGTCAACATGGTCACCATGTGAGCATGCCCTACACTTAACCGTCGATTTTTGTTGATTCCCGATATCAGATCATATATGTGATCTGCTGCCCTGTTTAAAATTTCTTCCATCTTTATATCCTTATATCCGTAATCTTCTGAGCCATGAACACACTTACTATGTAAAGAAAAAGACATACGGTCATGATCATCCTTCCGGCCAAATTGTTGTAAAGTACATCAAAAAAGCCTTTACTTGTTGCATCTATGTAAAAGATGATGAAAAAGGGAACCATGCTCATGATCTTCTGTTCCATCTTCTTTGCAGCGATCATGGTCTCTATCTCCTGCATAGCACTGACTTTATCCTGTGCCACATTGATAAATGTCTCTATCATGTCCGCGATATTTCCTCCCGTCTGTTTTCCTATTACCAAAATCGAGGCAAATTCCCTGATATCCGAGACACCTGTACGTACTCCCATGTCTTCTATGAGTCTGGTAAGAGGCACATTGTTTCCAAGACCCAGACGGATCGCTTTAAGTTCTTTTACAATATGTCCCTTCTTTCCGTAAAATGTGCTCATGTCTTTTTCAGCTTCAATAAATGCATTTTCCAGAGAATATCCCGCCCTGTAGGAGCCGTTGATCGAAACCAGCGCTTCCTTAAACTGTATACGCAGCTCATTTCTTTTCTTAACGGTCTGTTTTTGTCTCTTGTATCTGACAAAAAACAGACTGAGCGGCAGTGCCATTAACGTGATAATAAGAGATTTGTAGAAAAAATATCCGAAAACACCTACAAGAGCCATGCCCTGAAGGGCATACAGAATATCCTCTTTTGCAAATGCCCCGATATCAGCATGCAATGCCCGCAGCTTTAAGTTTTTCTTCATGTATCAGTCTCCCTGTCTTTTTTAATCTGCCTGTCACATGATCCGCCGTAGAGTCCTCATCCTCTTCAAATCTGTACAAGGGATTTAAGATAACCTCACCATCCTCAAATCTGTCCACCTCAGTTATCTCCAATACTTTTCTGGTCTTATCCCTCAGCCTTCCGAGGTGAATGATGATATCCACACCTCCGCTTATCTGACGTCTTATGGCGTATACCGGCAATTCCGCAGCCATTAAGATCATGGTCTCAAGTCTTGCTATTGTGTCCGAAGCACTGTTTGCATGCACGGTGGACATGCTCCCGTCATGACCGCAGTTCATGGCTGAACAGATCATATCCATGGCTTCTGCTCCTCTTACTTCACCTACCACGATGCGATCAGGTCTCATGCGCAGACTGCTTTTTATAAGATCTCTTATGGTTATGGGGCTGCATCCATCTGCATTTGAATTTTTTGTCTCAAGTCTTACCAGATTTGATATGCCCTGTATCTGAAGCTCTGCGCTGTCTTCGATCGTTATGATCCTCTCATCATGAGGGATATAAGAGGACAATGCGTTCAAAAATGTAGTCTTTCCACTTCCGGTTCCTCCACTGACCAGGATGTTATATCCTGCCTTTACCAGCTTATCCAAAAACTCTGCCTGCTCTTTTTGTAACGAACCGATCTCTGTAAGTCTGTCCATTGAGAGCGGCTTTTGCGGAAATCTTCTGATAGTGAGGATTGGTCCGTTTATTGCTACGGGATTAAGGACCACATTTACTCTCGAACCGTCCATAAGACGGGCATCCACTATGGGAGATGCGTCATTTACCGCCCTGTTACAGGCTGCCACGATCTGCTGTATCACATCCTTAAACCGGGTATCGGATTCAAATCTTTTCGACGATCTTGTAAGGCGTCCCGCTTTTTCTACAAATATGGTATCGTAACCGTTCACCATGATCTCAGTGACATCCTTGTCATCTATCAGTTCCTGAAGTACGTCGAGTCTTCTCATTGAATTGAGTATCTTCCTGCCTATCCCGACCCTCTCTTCTAATGTAAGATGCTCTTTTTTGCTGTATTCACTGATCTTTCCCGCAATGATCTCCTCAAGTTCATCGTCCGTAAGTTCTTTACAAAACTCCAATTTGTCGGTGATCTCTTCTCTCAAGGAAATGCTGAGTTTGTCAAGCCGGCTCATTATACATATCCTCCCAATGTACACAGGTCTTTTTCATGACGTCCTCCATGCCTGCATTTTTAAGGCTTTCCTCATATCGAAGATACCGGTAATGAGAAATATCATTGTCTTCGGATACTGTTATGATCCTGTCCGATGCATTCAACAATCCATATAACCCCCTGACAGCGTCACTAAGGTCCACAACGACATATTCATAGTCTGTTTCCTTTTCAATATGATCGAGAAGCTCCTTCCAGTCTTCAAAGGGTATTTCTATGAGATCCTCCTGTCCTCTGAAGGAGGGCAGAACATCCAGTTCACCAACATGTACGGTCATTTTCGAAAGGATCATTCCCATGTTTGATGAATTGCTCTTCATGTGATAGATAAGATCCGTCATATCATCGGAAAAGTTCTTATCCACAAGGTATTCAAGCGCCGGATGCGGTTCAAGGCTTATATACAAGGTTCTGTTACGCATGGCCAGCTTACGGCTGTGTTCTATGACCTTTCTTGAAGAGTCGGACCTCGGGTAGGGAGAATATACGGAAATGACTTTCATTTTGTTCTTTCTGTTTACAATGCGGCTGATGTGTTCACTCGCCGACAGAAATCCAAGGATCTCCTTTTCAATCCTCTCTCCGCTCTGATATTTATATACAAAACATGATTTTCCTTCCGTTCTTGTAGCTGTTTCCGACAAAAATATGGTTTCGGCGAATGAAATATCATCTGCTTTATCCATATCATTTTCAGTAATGAGTAAAAGCTCCGGTCTTTCTTTCAGACAGAAGTCTCTGAATCTCACTTCATCATAAAATGCCAGAACATTGAACATAAATCCGCTGTTTGCATTCAGATAACCTGCCAGTTTACCTCCATAGTTTTTTTCTCTGTCAAATATGACTGCCGTATGCTTCATATTCCTGTTTCTACCTCCATATTCCCATCATCCAAAGGATATATCCGATGCAAATCGCGACCGCCAGTGGTATAGTAAGCGGTTCTGTTGTCTGTATTGAGTCATACATAAGTAACCTTTTAGACATAAAACAGCTTTGAAAATATGCAAATACTCCGCTTACCCTTTCAAGTACCCGGCCTTCACGGATCATGACTGCTAAGGACATGATGCCTGCTACCGCAAGACTCAGTATTAAAATGTGACCGTAATCCGAAAGATCGACATACATGCTGATCATCATCAAAAGCTTTACATCTCCGGCTCCAACGGTTCCCACCGCATACAGAAGATATAAAAACCCAAATATCAGTACCGCACCGAGAAATCTCTTTACTATGACAAAGGGTGCCTGACTCCATATTGTGAATAAAAAACCCACAACAGTTCCGGTGACAACCAGTCTGTTCGGTACCTTTTTATGCAGCAGATCGGTTATAAATGCTGCAAAAACAAAGACAAATAAAAGGTAAATACTACCACCGCCTCCCAATATGAAATTAGTTTTTCTTTCTAACGTTAGTGAAAGTGATGCGACAATCCTGCATCTTTTAAATTGATTTAAATTGAGTTATCGAACCAAAGGTCAGAACCCTTGGTGAAATACCTGCGCCGATATATCGGCCGGATCAATTTGTGATTTGGAGTATACTCCCCCAAAAGGGCGTTTGTAAAGCAAAAAAATCACCGTTTTTGCATTTTTATTTATCCTTAACAAATAAAAAATACAAAACGGTGATAAAGTTTGTTTTAATCTACGATTATGAGAATAACTGACTTTCAGTCATTAAACCCTGTATCCACGGTTTGAATAATCCCCTGAAGATTCCTCGAGATTCTGGTCTCTTCCATAGGTCATGCCCGCTATGACTGACTGGGTATTTTGCATGAGCGGTTCGGACTTGTCCTGATCGGCTATGGATTCATAGGAAGTCCTCAGCTCTGCTATCATCTTTCTGACCTCTCCTATGGCTTCCGTATCCTTTTCACAGATCGCCTGACGAAGCCTTTTTTTCATGTAAAGATACAGCTGCTTCAGATCCTTGGCCAGATCATATTCGTAGTGAAGATTGTTCATCATCTCTTCTATGCATCTTTTGGCCTTATCTATGCTCAGAACATAGTCTCCGGTTCCCGGTGCAAAATTCTGTGCATCGCAAAGATAGCTTTCAATGACCTCATAAGAGATTATTATCATCTGAACATTGTTTGCCTGCGATATGCGCATGGCAAATTCTTTTTTTGCATTGTCATCCATTTTTATATCCCCCGATATCTCTCATTACTGTAAGAGCTGTAACATCTGTGAAGGTCTTTCATTTGCCTGTGCCAAAATAGCGGTTGCAGCCTGCGACACGATATTGAGATTGCTGTATTTTGACATCTCCTCCGCCATGTCGGTATCCATGATACGTGAATATGCTGCCGTTACATTCTCTTCAGATACGGAAAGGTTGTTTTCCGTATGTTCAAGTCTGTTCTGGTAAGCACCGAGTCTGCTTCGCATCTGTGAAATGAAATCTATGGCCTTGCTCACTCTTTCGATGGCTTCCCCTGCTTTTTGAGCATAATCGATCGTAGGATCGGGAGTGCCCGAAGGACCTGCTACCAACGTCAGCTTTCCTTCTGTATTTCCCAGGCCCATATTTAACAATGAAAGCTCCGGAAATCTCATGTCAAGAGTCTGACCCTCATTTGCACCGATCTGCAATGTCATTGCTCCGTATCCCTTAAGCTCAACATCCAGATCCATCTGACTCTTCCAGCCGTCTCTGAGTTCAAGTCTTACTTCATAGCCGTCTTCACCTGTTGCTATAAGCTGTCCGTCCACAAGCTTTCCGCTTAAGGTACGTTCCTTTGAATCGCTCTTATCCGTCATCTTTATGGAATATGTATCACTTCCGGTATCGGTGATCTCCATTTTGTAATCACTGAATTTGACAGCATCCGAATAATACTTCACTTTTACATTGTTGTTGTTCTCAACGTAGCCCTTAAGATCAAAGGTTCCGTCCATAAGTGTCTGTCCGTTATATTCGGTCGTCTTTCCTATCCTTACAAGCTCCTGTGAGAGCTGCTCGATCTCGCTCTGGATCGCTCCTCTGTCATTATCGGTCATGGTTCCGTTTGCCGACTTTACGCAAAGCTCATTGATCCTCTGTAATATATCATGACATTCGGCAAGAGCACCGTCTGCTATCTCTACTACAGATGCGCCGTCCTTGGCATCCTGATTTGCCTCCCTGAGTCCTCTGATCTGAGCGTTCATACGTCTGCTGATGGCAAGACCTGCTGCATTGTCCTTGGCTCTGTTTATCTTATAACCCGATGAAAGTCGTCCGAGAGAGTCTGTCAGCTTTTTATCGTTGGTCTTAAGTGAATTGTTTGCCAGCATGGCTGATACGTTGTAGTTGATCTTCATACTCATATTGTGTACCCTCTTTTCTTATCCTGTTTCTATACACCCGTGATGCCTGCAAATTCTGTCAGAAAATCCTTTGCTATAGAATAAAGCCTCTTTGTATCCACATTATTTATATCGGCAGATGTTTGCAAATTCTTATCATCAGATACGCCGATCGTGTCATTTTCCCGTCCGGTTATGACTCTGAAATCCGTAGTAGCATCCATTTTTGCCGACATGGCGGCAGAAACGCCGTTTAATATCTCCAGGCCTTCTCTTTTTTCAGTTATGAACAATCCTTTTACCGAATCGTCCGTTACATTGAAATGAACCGTTATCCTGCCATAGCTTTCGCTGTCAAATGCTATGTTTACATCACCCTTTGAGCCGGGCTCATGTCTGAGTGTTAAGTTTATGGCTGTAGTCTCGCCGTTTATCTCCATGGGAACCGTGTAGTTTTCCCTGTCGGCTCTTACCAGAGCCAATGAAAGCTGCTTATTGCAAAGAGACATCTGTTTTAGATCTATGATGTCATCTGTCGTATAACGTATATCCTCTATGAGACTGCTTGTGCTTTCGACCAATGAGTTAAATGCCTGTTTTGCGCTGTCTCTGTCTTCAAAGCCCTCCATGAGACTCTTTAAGGACGAATCGTAGTCTTTATAAGCATTTTCCGTCTCTTTAACCGCATCTTTCTTTGCATGGCGTTTTAACAGGTTAAACACGTTGTTTTGCGGCGAATGCAAAGCTTTTTCCGCTTCCATATTGGCTACGGTTACCGGCTCGGACATGCCTGAGAGCACATCAGCCGCATCAATATTGGCTTTGAGTGAATCCATGTAGTCTTTATATGACTCTTTTATATATTCACTGTTAAGGCTTTCATTCTTTTCATGACCTATCCTGCCGGCGAATGCCTGCTCTATCTGATCGGAAATGCTTATGCCCTTTTGAACGGTATTCTGAAGAAGGCCGTAATCATCATCGATCTTTTCGTTAAAGCTTGCTTTAGCGCTTCTCATGCCCGACAAAAGGCTCTTTAAAGTGATCTGTCTGTCACTGTTTACAAGTGCTCCGATGGCAGCTCCGTCTGTCTTTTCAAGTCTGTTCACCAGTCTGTAAATACCAATGAAAGCACTTCTTTCGCTCTCACTTATATCGTTATTTTTCTCAAGCTTATACAGGAATCTTGAATATTTCCCGTCGGCCTCTGTATCTGTCATTCTTCCGAGAACATTTGTAAGCTCATCTATATACATGTCCATGGGATCGATCCCCTGTCTTATGAGCTCGAGCGTCTTAGCCGGAGTTAATGCATTTACTGCATTCAAGACCTTTCCGGTTGCATCTTTAATGTCCGTTATCGCCTCTTTTGTTATCTCCATGCTGTTATAACCGAGGATGCGGACAGCCTTACGATTGTCATCATCAATATCCATTCCCATGTCGGCAAGGATATCATCAACATTTCTGAAAGCCTTGGTGATGGAATCGCCCATGTCTCTTCTGGGAGCCGTCATAAGCGCCTCATATGACTGGCCTGCGGCTTCGTATCTGCTCTTCAGATCTGTACCGACTTCATGAACGGTAGTAAGCGAATATGACTGTTCTATCTTCAGTCTGCCGATGACTGCTGCCGGCATAAAAGGAATCTCACTAAGCGCCTTGCCGGTCTGCTTTAAAACCTGAAGCGTAGAGACTATGCCCTGACTGTTTTGATCTATGTTTTTCCCGTCGGCTTTGAACATCAGAGTCTGATCAAGGTTATTATTGGCAGCTTTAAGTTCATCTACAAGTCTGCTTAAAGGCATGGTATCGATCTCAATGCCCTTCTTTAACATTGAAACATTGGCTTCAAGCGTCATCTGAAGTCTTACTTCCTGAAGCAAGGCCTGACCGTTTGAAGCTAAACCGCTCTGTGCTGCCGAAAGGCTTACCGATGCCGATATACCAAAGCTTTCCTGCGCATTAATGAGGTTTTTAAGGTTAAGTATCTGACCCTTTGATATGACTTCTCCAACCCGCTCGTCTGCTATCTCTTCTGTCTTTTTTGCTATATCCGCAGCCTTTTCATATATGCTGATGTTTTCTTTTGAAAGATCGGCCTTTTTAGGTTCTTTTCCCTGTTCCAGAGCAAAAGCCGCTCTTTCAGCCGCTTCCTCATAGTCCTTCGGAAGCTTAACACTCATAAGCTCATCCAGCTTTTCGATATTGGTCTTTGTAATATCAAGACCTCTTTCCAAAAGCCATCTTGCTTCCTTAACTCCCGTTTCATGATCGATATCTTCCAGTTCAAAGCTGTCGACCGTTTTTTCGATATCGGACATGATCGAATCTATATCTGATGCATCGGCCTTTTTAGCCAGATATCCCTGCATTCCCAAAGAATAGTAACCTCTTGCCTGCTCTGTTCCGTTTCCTGCTGAAGAAAATCCGGCCCTGTAGACATTTTCAATGGTAGGCTTTAGGTCATTTTCAAGCATATATCTGACAGCACTGTCACTTATGTTTGTTACTTCGCCTATTTCTCTTGCTGCATCATTTATCTTTTTGGCATTGGCTTCATTTTGCGGAATGTCTGCCTGCTTCATGGCTTTTGCAAGAGCATTTGCATCTGCCCTGCTTCCGGTTATCTGTTCAAGTTTGGCCATGTCCAGATCATCGTTATAGCCTGCAACAATTTCTCCGCTTTTAGCCATGACAGCCTTTATGTGATCAAGAATGGTCACCGACTCATCAGCTGTCATCTCTCCCGGATGAAATCCTTCTTTGCACATGCGTGCAAAATCTTCCTCAGACACAGTATTAGACATTACCACCATATAGTCTGTCTGCGTCTGCACATCTAAGGCACCGGCCTGTTCCAAAACATTCTGAATCGATCTTCCCTGATCAATTATTAAACCGGTATCCTTACCTATATCAGTAATGTCTAATCTTATCTGGTTTCCTATGACATCGGCCTTAGAGTAATTGGTTGTAGCTTTTGCAGCCTGTATCTCATTTACAGGCATATCCATATTATTACCAATCCTCATAGTCTGATTCCTTTGTAAAATGTTATTGATGTTTATTATTTCGGTTATTTCGGTTGTTTTCTTTAATGATG
>CACZSE010000015.1 GCA_902783735.1 uncultured Lachnospiraceae bacterium | reverse complement strand
CATGATGATCATCACCTCTGCCTCTATCGGAACCGTTAAACCACAGCTCCGATCCAAGCATAGTTATGTCAACCTCTTCTATCCCATAAAGCCTTCTGATGAAGTCTTCTTCAAACACTTCTTCAACCGGACCGTATCTTAATACCTTGCCTTCGCCCATGGCTATGACACTGTCCGATATCCTCATAGCTATATCAAGCTCATGAAGCGACATCACCACGGAGATGTTTTCGTTTTTTACAAGATTCTTTATGCGTGAAAGGATATCTAACTTATACTTTACGTCCAGATATGATGTCGGTTCATCTAAGATCAGTATGTCGGGCTCCTGACAGATAGCTCTTGCAAGCATCACTCTCTGTCTCTGTCCGTCACTTATGTCGGAAAAGATCCTGTCTGCGATATCATCCGTGTCGGTTGAAAGCATTGCCTTGTGTACCGCATTTTTATCTTCTTCGGACAATATGCCCATCATGCCTGTATACGGATACCGGCCGGTCTCAATGACTTCACGACAGGTCATGAGTTCAGGCTTTAAGGATGATGTCATGACCATGGACATCTGTCTTGCGATCTTCGTCGCACTCATCAAAGACTTATCATTTCCGTCAAGATATATAACACCACCGCGTAAAGAAAGCTGACCTGTGATAGTCTTTAGAAATGTCGATTTACCGCATCCGTTAGGACCTATAAGCGTAACGATACTCCCCGGCTTTACACTCATGGAAATGTCTTTTATAAGATCTTTATCATATCCGATTGTTAGTTTTTCTGTATTCAGTCTGTAATCTGCCATATGGGCTGTTCCTGTATGAATCTGTAAATGTCAACCGTTATTTTCCTTACGTTTTATCATTATAAACAAAACAACGGGAACCAAGAAAACTGCTGTTACCGAACTGATGCTGAGTTCCGTCGGTGCAAATACGGTTCTTGCAACACCGTCACAAAAAAGTGTGATGACTCCTCCGCCCAAAAAACAGGCCGGTATCATTACAGCAGGTGCAGTGGTCTTAAATGCACTCTTCATTAAATGCGGTACCGCAATTCCCACAAATGAGACCGGGCCGGCAAATGCCGTGACACAGGCTGCGAGGAGACTTGATATGAGTATCATCATGACTCTTAAAAGCATTACATTAACACCCATGCTGTGTGCATAGGCTTCTCCGAGTCTGTAAGCTCCGATGGGTTTTGACATGAGCACGGATATGGTAAGACACATTAATGTGATGATCGTCATGATCTTTATATCCTGCCAGTTCATTCCCGAAAGACTTCCCAATGACCAGTTATGAAGATTAATGATGTTTGAGTCATCGGCAAAGGTTACGGCAAAATCCGTCACTGCCGAGCATATATAACCAATCATGATACCGCATACCACAAGGATACTCATGTTTTTTATCTTAAATGATATGATAAGAACGAATCCCATGGCAGCGATCGAGCCGACAAATGCCGATACTACCATTCCCATCGAACTTATCTTTACTCCTTTTGACAATAAGAAGATCATGGTAAGAGCCACCGTAAGCTTTGCGCCCGATGATATACCCAGAACAAAAGGTCCCACGATCGGGTTTGAAAAAAAGGTCTGCAGAAGATAACCCGAAAGTGCCAGGGCTCCGCCCAGCATGATCGCGGCAGATATTCTCGGAAGTCTGATGCTATATATTATGTTGTAGCCTGTGGTATCTAACGTATCTTTTGACAATATCTTAAGGATCTGAGAAGCACTCATGTTTACACTTCCCAAAAGGATATTTCCCAATGTAAGTATTCCCAGTAATATGATCAAAAGGATAAATACCGCAACACATCTTTTTTTGTTCATATGTCACTCTAATCGTTTAAGAAAAGTAAATCTTTTGTCTTCACCCTTAAATGCACCATTCAGATCGTCCATAAAAACAGCCGGGCCTGTGGTTGCCTGGAACAGATCTCTTCCCGCGCAATAAACCTGCCTATTCTTAACGGCCTTAAAATCCTTAAACAGTCCGTTCTTTGATATCAGTTCATCTATGGACTCTATCTCTCCTTCAATAGTACTGTTATATATGATTATATCAGCATCCTTCGCCGAAGCATAGAAATCCTCCATCTGCATGTTCATGGTAGAAAGGGCATTTTTATCTTCAGACGTGATATTCTTTATAACATAATCTCCCCCCGCGAGCTCGATCATCTTTGAGATGTAATCTCCCGGCTTTCTTACATTGATCATTCCGGATGCATTTACCGAAAAAAAGGCAACACTCACGCCTAAAGGCTCATTGTTCAGGTATTTAGATGCAAGAGCCAACTGTTTTTCGAAGTAATCTGAAGCCTCTTTTTCTTTATCAAACAAAACACCGTATAGTTTGATCCATTCCAGTCTTCCGAGAGGATGCGATTCATAGCTTGAGGTCTCAACCAGAACAGGTATCCCCAGTTCCTCCAGTTTTTCTTTTACGGCAGGTTCATGATATATCATTGTATTTTCAATCGCCAGGTTGCACCCGTTTGCGAGTATGAGTTCATAATCGGGCGATCTGTATTTGCCTGCATATATAAGTTCATTGTTTTGCATAGCCTCAGCCGCCTCGGGTACAAACCAGTCTTCAGCCTTTGTTCCCGACAGTCTTATATTTTCAAGTCCTCCACTTTTACAGATAAGATCCATTGCGGATGAGGATACCAGATATGTTCTATCGAGGGGTTTCTTTAAAACGACCATATCTTCAGGTATATCCTCCGGTATATCTTTACCTTCCGGAACTATAAGAAAAGCTCCCGAACCGGCTATGTTTAATACCGTATAATCCCAATATCTTGTTATCGTATAACAGGTCGCATATTTCAGTTCATCCTCACCGCTTTTTTCATATCCTCCCAGACTTTCGGGAAGTTCATAAAAAGCCATGGCTCTGTTTTCCGAGTCAGCTTCCTCACCGGTACTGTCATCTGCTGATGGTCCCCAGTGTATAACATACTCGATCTCATGCGGAACGCTCATAGCCGTGGTATCCGCAATAACAGTAAGTGGTGTGGAAAGATCATCTACTTTTACGGTAAATGTGGAATCCCCACCGGGGTTCTCATTGTCATAACGGATCCCGTCCACTATCATGTAATCATAGTTTTTGCTGTTCCATACCAGTTTAACCTTCAGGTCATTATTTATGTAAACTGTTTCGACCGGTGACAGGATCGTTGCTTTTCCGGAGCCGCCCTCCAATGTTATGTCAACCGAGTCGGGAATGTGTTCCTCTTCTTTTATTTCGTTCTCAACCTGAGTCTGATCCTGTATTTCTTTCTTTTCAAACGAAGTAACCCCCTGCGAAGCGCAGGAGGTTACACATATGATACATGAGAATACTATCAGGGTTCTTATTAAATTGCTGATATATATCTTTTTATTCATATATTATGCTTATTATTCTGCCAATGATACCGATACCTTATGATCGTACCATTTGTTCTTGGTACCTATGAGTGCAAGATCAAATTCCTTATCAAGATAAGGAACGGGAATATCAAAGCCAAAAACCTCTTCTGTTGTTCCATCTTTATATTTTACCACATCTGTAGTAGGCTCCAGTAAAACAGCTCCGTCTTTTTGTGCATCGGCTGCAAGACCGGGAAACAGATTAATGATATTTTTTGAGCCAAGACTGACATGTAAGGTCATTTCCCCGTTCTTAACGGTAAGTTCACCCTTTCCGTCCATTGCCTCGTTTACTTTAAACATTGAGCTGTCGGTTTTAAATTCAGCACTGTAAGTACCATCTGCCGGTATTGCGGCGTCAGTCTTTTTTG
>CACZSE010000014.1 GCA_902783735.1 uncultured Lachnospiraceae bacterium | reverse complement strand
TATCGCTTGCTGCGTATCTTCAATGGTAATCGGTAAGCAGATGCAGTTCTTCGGAGCTCGTGCTAACCTTGCTAAGTGCTTGCTGTATGCATTAAACGGTGGTGTTGATGAAGTTACCAAGAAGCAGGTTGGTCCTAAGTATCGTCCTGTAGAAGGTGATATCCTTGACTACGATGATGTAATGGCTAAATATGAGGATATGATGGAGTGGCTTGCAGACGTATATGTTAACACTCTTAATGTTATCCACTACATGCATGACAAGTATTGCTATGAGAGAGCTCAGATGGCTCTTCATGACAGAGATGTTCTTCGTTACTTCGCGACAGGTATGGCAGGACTCTCAGTTGTTACAGACTCACTCTCAGCTATCAAGTATGCTCAGGTTAAGTGCATAAGAGATGAGGACGGCGTGATCGTTGACTTCGAGACAACAGGCGACTTCCCGAAATATGGTAATGATGATGACAGAGCTGATGAGATCGCTAAGAACCTCGTTAAGAAGTTCATGACAATGATCAGAAGACATCATACATACAGAGACGGATTCCCGACAATGTCAGTTCTTACAATTACTTCAAACGTAACATACGGTAAGGCTACAGGTAACACACCTGACGGACGTAAGAAAGGTCAGCCTTTCGCTCCCGGTGCTAACCCGATGCACGGACGTGATACTCATGGTGCAGTAGCATCACTTTCATCAGTATCAAAGCTTCCGTTCAACCACTCACAGGATGGTATCTCAAATACATTCACCATCATTCCGGGTGCTCTTGGAAAAGAAGACCAGGTATTTGCAGGTGATATTGAGATCGACCTTAACAAATAATTATTGATTAAATAACCGATTGAAGAAAGGAGCGCGATATGGATCAGAAGAGCATGATAGATGATTTGGTAGCACAGTTAGATGCCGGAATGGCAAACGGTGTTGGACATGTCAATGTAGATGTCGATGAAGCTCAGTCAGAGTCGACCAAAGAAGTTCAGACCATGGGATGTACCGATTGTTCAAGAACTCCTCTGGCTTGCAGCGTTCCGACACTTCATGACGGATTGGATGATTTTCATTAGATTAAATTAATAAGGAGGTAAAGATTATGGCAGCAGCAGCAGCTCAGATCAACAATCTTGTTTCATTACTTGATGGATATGCAACAAAAGGTGGACACCACCTTAATGTAAATGTACTTAACAGAGAAACTCTTTTGGATGCTCAGGCACATCCTGAGAACTATCCTCAGCTTACAATCCGTGTTTCAGGATACGCTGTTAACTTCATTAAGTTAACACCTGAACAGCAGGCAGATGTTATCTCTCGTACATTCCATCAGTCAATCTAATCAGTATTAAGAGTAAGGGATCGGTCTTGCGGCCGGTCCCTTTTTGAAAAGAAAGCATTGGAGGTTATCATGAAAGGGAAGATTCACTCTTTGCAGAGTTTTGGTACAGTAGACGGACCGGGAGTAAGATATGTTGTTTTTCTTCAGGGGTGTCCGATGAGATGTGCTTACTGTCACAATCCTGATACATGGGCAGTAAACGCAGGTGAAGAGTATGAAGCATCATATATCATAGAGCAGTATCGGCGTAACGAAGGGTTCTATAAGGATGGAGGAATAACGGTGACAGGAGGAGAACCGTTACTCCAGATAGACTTTCTTTTAGAACTGTTTTCTCTGGCTAAAAAAGACAATATTCATACATGTATAGACACGTCAGGAATAACCTATAAGCCTCAAAACACGGCATACAATGAAAAACTCGATAAACTTATGACCATGACGGACCTGGTGATGCTGGACATAAAGCATATTGATCCGCAAAAGCATCTTGAGCTTACCGGGCAGCCCAATGATGGTATATTGGCATTTGCAAAATATCTGGAAGCTAAAAATGTAGATGTATGGATCCGTCACGTGGTAGTACCCGGGATAACGGATGATGATGTATATCTTGAAAAACTCGGATACTTTATTGGTGGGCTTCACAATCTTAAGGCACTGGACGTTTTGCCGTATCATGATATGGCAAAACCTAAATATGAAAGTCTTGGGATAGATTACAAACTTAAGGATGTTCCGCCGATGGATAAACAGACTGCGATCGAAAAGAAAAAGGTTATTCTTAAGGGAATTAAAGAACGCAGAGCCAAAGATAATATCGAAACGGATTATAAAGAGCATCATGACGATTGATGGTGTAATATGGTGCAAATTTCTTATTTACATAAATAAGGCTGCCGTTGTGATTATAGAAAAGTAATCACAGCTGTGGCCTTAAATTTTTGTACAAAAATGTAGAATTTTAACAAATTACAAAAAAATACTTGCATTATAAAATCGGCAGGTTATATAATATGCACACAAAGCGTTTACGGGCACGAATTTGAAGGAAAGGAGGAAGATACATTGATTCGCCATGCTTTCATGTGTTTCATCAAGGCATTTATATAAAACAAACGCACACACGTGCGCGCACACACAATCAATTGTCTTATAGCAGAATTACATCACAATTCTAACTCATTAAATCTGGTAAGGACAGAATCGTTGATTTTCCATTAATACTTGCTTAAACGTTAATCCATTTACGAAGCATATGAAACATAAGTTGAACGTAGAAGCTTTATCTATCGTTAGTTTAGGATTCTACAGGGATATATTTCACAAATCTCCTTTTGGACAGGTAGGATCAAAGGAATGAAGAAATTTTAGGAAGGAATGAATTATGGTGATTGAAGAAAGGATCAGCCGTTTGAAAAACATGCTGGATGTAGCGGTAGAGCAGGGAGTCCTGATCTTCAAAAGTGGAGTGCAGGTATCACCGCAGGACATTATTGAAGAGCAGAGAGTACATGAGGAATCAAATTACGTTCCCGAGTTCATCGTAAAAAACATGAACGGTGAGATAAAAGAGATCTGGTATGGAAACGCTGATAAAAGTCATTACGGGTTTGCTTAGGACTTTCTATCCAAAACAAAAGGGATGGTCATCAGGACGATAAAAAAGGTGACTATAAACCCAAAAACTGTTATAATAGGGCAGTGTATGTCAATTTGAAGGTTGACTGCACTGCTCTGTTTTATAAACATATTAAAGATTTGCAAGGGGGCAATCTAAGTGAAGAAATTTATACCAACATTGATCGCGATCATTTTGATCATACTTATAGGCGGGGGGATAGTTGTTTCTCAGTATATTGAGAAGTATTCATATTCAAAAGAAAAGCAGGATCTGAACGAATATTTCGGTATTGAAGCAGCCGATGATGTTGCGATCATTTTGCAGGACAACAAGCTTGATACCAAAGCTAAGCTGATCGAAGGAAGCGTATATCTGGATTTTGATTCGGTATCGGAATTGCTTAACGACAGGTTTTATATCGATAGAAATGAGAACTGGCTCATATATACGACACCGGATGATGTTATCAAATCCAAACTTGGTGAGAATACGTATTATGTAAGTAATGGTGAAGTTGATTTTACCAAGCCGATAACGGTTTTAAAAAATGAAACGATATACGTTTCGTTGGACTATGTAGCTAAATTCACAAAATTTGATTATACCCTTTTTGAAGATCCTCTTCGTATCCAATTGGATACAACATGGGAAGAGCAGACTGTGGCAACAGTTAACAAGGATAATGCCGTAAGATACAAGGGCGGTATAAAAAGCCCCATCCTTCGTGAAGTAAATAAGGGAGAAACCGTTGTTATACTGGATAAAATGGACACATGGACAAAGGTTAAGACCGATGATTCTCTCATGGGTTATATAGAAAACAAGTTCCTCGAAAACGAAACCACAGTGCAGAAGGTGGCTAAAACTGATTTTGAGGAGCCTCAGTATTCTTCGATCCATAGGGACTATAAGATTAATCTTGCATGGCACGCCATATACACCAAAGCGGGAAATGATACATTTGATGAATATACGGCCAAAACCAAGGGGATAAATGTTATTTCACCCACATGGTTTTCGCTTACCGATAACACCGGTAATTATACAAGCTTTGCTGACAGCGATTATGTGGCAAAAGCTCATAGCAAAGGAATGGAAGTGTGGGCCCTTTTGGATAATTTCAGTTCCGATGTAAATACTGCTGAGCTTATGTCTTATACATCAAACAGAGAAAAGCTTGTAAATAATCTGGTAAATGACCTTCTTATGGTAGGAGCAGACGGGATTAATCTCGACTTTGAACAGATATCATATGAAGCCGGAGAGCATTATGTGCAGTTCATACGTGAAATGTCAGTAGCCTGCAGGGCAAACGGTCTTGTCCTTTCGGTGGATAATTACGTACCCCGAGAATCTACCACACACTATAACAGGAAAGAACAGGGTGTTGTAGCCGATTACGTTATCATCATGGGATATGATGAACACTGGGGCAGCGGCGGAGTTGCAGGTTCGGTTGCGTCGCTTCCGTATGTTCTTGACGGAATAGAGCAGACTTTAAAGGATGTACCGTCAGAAAAGGTGATAAATGCTATTCCTTTCTATACCAGAGTATGGAAGACGAATGGCGGAGATGTATCCTGTGATACACTCGGTATGGTGGACGCCATTGATTTTGTTAAGGAAAATGGCATAGAAACTACATGGGATGAAGAATGTTGTCAGAATTATGGCGAAAAGACCATGAATGGCATCGATTATCAGGTATGGCTTGAGGACAATGAATCTATCGCTGCAAAACTGAGCGTTATGGACAGCCATAATCTGGCGGGTGTAGCCGAGTGGAAGCTTGGCTTTGAAAACAGCTCCGTTTGGGATGTGATAGCCGCATATCTGGCAAAATGATAGTATCTTTAATATGAGGTAATGATATATGAAATGGACCAGAATAAGAATAAAGACCAAAACAGAGGCAGAAGATATCATCATATCCGCACTTTACGACATTGGGCTTGAAGGGGCACAGATAGAAGACAATGTTCCTTTAAGTGCATGGGAGAAGGAGCAGATGTTTGTGGACATTCCTCCGCAGACGGGGGAAGATGACGGTACCGCTTATCTCAGTTTCTTTGTTGAAGAGGGGTCGGGCATGGATATTGAAAAAACTCTTGAGGATGTCAGGACAGAACTTGACGAACTCAGGGAGTTTTTGGATATAGGAGAAGCGACCATAACTGTTGATGAAACGGAAGATCTGGATTGGATAAATAACTGGAAGCAGTATTTCCATCAATTTTATATTGACGATCTTTTGGTCATTCCTTCATGGGAAGAGGTTTCTGAAGAAGACAAAAACAGGATGATACTCAGGATCGATCCCGGAACAGCTTTCGGAACAGGCCTGCATGATACCACACAGCTTTGTGTTAAGCAGATGAAAAAATACATAAATCACGACAGCGAGGTTTTGGATGTAGGTACCGGAAGTGGAATACTGGCAATACTGGCTGTCATGTACGGTGCAAAGCATGCCTTCGGAACCGATCTTGATCCATGTGCGGTACAGGCAGTAGCCGATAATATGGAGAAAAATAATATACCTGAAGATAAGTTTAGGATGATCATCGGAAATATCATATCCGACAAAAAGGTTCGTGATGAAGCGGGATATGAGTGTTATGATATAGTTCTTGCAAATATCCTTGCCGGCGTGCTGGTGGATCTTACACCCGTGATAGTAGATCACATGAAACATGGTGCGGTATATATCACATCGGGGATCATAAACGATGGAGATAAGGAACATCAGGTAACAAAAGCAATGGAAGATGCCGGACTTAAGGTTATAGATGTAAGTTATCAGGGTGAGTGGGTCAGCGTGACCGGAAGGAAAGATTAGTAAGATATGTATCATTTTTTCGTTTCTCCGGATCAAATAGATAAGGCAGGTAAGACGGTTACTATCGTCGGGACGGATGTCAATCACATTAAAAATGTTCTTAGAATGAGACCGGGCGAGGAAATAGCGGTTTCAAACGGAGAAGATACCAATGAATATCGTTGCGCCATCAGGTCTTTAAGTGATGACCATATAGATTGTGAGCTGCGATTCATTAAAGAAGACAATGTTGAGCTGCCTTCAAAAATATATCTGTTTCAGGGACTTCCCAAAAGTGATAAGATGGAGACTGTCATTCAAAAGACAGTGGAACTCGGAGTCTGTGAGATCATACCTGTAAACATGGTAAGGAGCATAGTTAAGCTTGACGAAAAAAAGATCGCTTCTCGTGTTTTGCGCTGGCAACAGATCGCTGAATCGGCGGCAAAACAAAGCAAGAGGGCCATTATCCCCCATGTGCATGAACCGGTGAGCTTTAAAGAAGCATTGAAATTGGCGCAAAACATGGATGTTAAGCTCATACCCTATGAAATGGCAGAAGGTATGGAGCATACCAGAAATATAGTGAACGGTATAACTCCCGGTCAAAGTGTTGGATTTATTATCGGACCGGAGGGAGGAATAGATGATACTGAGCTTGATCTGGCGAAGAACGCCGGATTTGAGTGTATAACCCTGGGGAAAAGGATACTGAGAACCGAAACCGCAGGCATGACACTGATGAGCATTTTGATGTATCATTTGGAAAAAGACTGATATGGAATGTTATTTTGATAATTCAGCTACTACAAGAGCATATCCTCAGGTTGCAGAGATCGTGAGCGAGATAATGCTGGAGGACTTTGGCAACCCTTCGAGTCTTCATACAAAGGGGATGGAAGCGGAAAACCGCATACGTCACGCAAGAGAGACGATCGCATCCACCTTGAAAGTAGATGACAGGTGCATATTGTTTACGTCCGGAGGTACAGAGTCCGACAATATGGCTCTGATAGGATGTGCAGAAGCCTATAAAAGAAGCGGAAAGCATATCATTACAACTAGAATAGAGCACCCGGCAATTTTGGAGACCTGTGCGTATTTGGAAGATCGGGGCTATGAAATTAGTTATCTTGATGTCGACAATAAGGGACTGATAGATCTGAAGCAACTCGAAGAAACGCTCCGAAAGGATACCATCCTTGTATCAATAATGCATACAAACAATGAGATAGGTACCGTAGAACCCATAGCTCAGGCAGCTCAGGTCATAAAAAAGGTAAATCCGAACACCCTGCTGCATGTAGATGCCGTTCAGGGATACGGCAAGTGGAATATATATCCTAAAAAACTTGGTATAGATCTTTTATCCGTGAGCGGACATAAGATCCACGGACCTAAAGGTGTGGGTTTTTTATATATTGCAAGCGGTGTTAAGATCCTGCCCATCATTCATGGAGGCGGACAGCAGAAGAACCTGAGATCGGGAACGGAAAACGTACCCGGAATAGCAGGGCTTGCAAAAGCTGCGGAACTGATCTATAAGGATCTGGATATATCACGTGCAAACATGTACGCGATGAAAGAGCGACTTATAGCAGGACTGCTGAAGATGGACGATGTTGTAGTAAACGGCCCTGTCGGTGAAGACAGTGCGCCCCATATAGTCAGCGCTTCTGTTGGCGGTATCAGGAGCGAAGTATTGTTGCATGCTCTTGAAGAAAAAGGAATATGTGTTTCTGCCGGAAGTGCATGCGCATCAAATAAACCGTCGATCTCCGAAACACTTAAGGCCATAGGAGTGGAAAAAAAGTATTTGGATTCGACGATAAGGTTCAGTCTTAGTGAGGACAATACCATGGAACAGATAGAATATGCTCTTGAAGTTCTTGAAGATATTGTGCCGATGTTAAGAAGATATACAAGACATTAATTGATAATGACAGATAGGAGCAACCATGTATTCATCATTTCTGATAAAGTATGCCGAGATAGGAATTAAAGGAAAAAACAGATATCTTTTTGAGAATGCGCTTGTTCAACAGATTAAATATGCATGTAAAAGATGCGAAGGAGAGTTTGAAGTTCGCAAGGCTGAAGGCAGGATATACGTCGATGCCCTGGGAGACTTTGACTATGATGAAGCAGTAGAGAATCTAAAGACTGTTTTTGGTATTTCCGGCATATGCCCGATGATCCAGTTAGAGGATAACGATTTTGAGAATATTAAAAAGACTGTGATAGATTACTTTGATAAGGCATATCCCGATAAGAACAAAACCTTCAAGGTCTTTGCCAGAAGATCAAGGAAATCATACCCGAAGAATTCCATGGAACTGAATGCGGATATCGGAGAAGCATTATTAAATGCTTTCAGTGAATTGAAAGTTGATGTGCATGACCCCGACATATGCCTCTATGTGGAGATAAGGGAAAAAGTATATATCTATTCTCAGATCATACCCGGGCCGGGAGGCATGCCTGTGGGAACCAACGGAAAAGCAATGCTGTTATTGTCCGGAGGAATAGATTCGCCGGTTGCCGGATATATGATCAGTAAGCGCGGTGTCAAGATCGATGCAGTATATTTCCATGCACCGCCGTATACCTCAGAGAGAGCAAAGCAAAAGGTTGTTGATCTGGCCGCACAGGTGGCAAGATACAGTGGACCGATATATCTGCATGTGATCAATTTCACAGATATTCAGCTTGCAATATATGAAAAATGTCCTCACGATGAACTCACGATCATTATGAGACGTTACATGATGAGGATCGCACAGACTATAGCGGAGGAAACAGAGTGTCTTGGTCTTATAACGGGTGAATCCATAGGACAGGTTGCGAGTCAGACAATGCACAGTCTGGCATGTACAAACGATGTATGCACAATGCCTGTATATCGCCCATGCATTGGTTTGGATAAGCAGGAGATCATATCCATTTCGGAAAAGATAGGAACGTACGAAACTTCAATACTTCCCTTTGAGGACTGCTGTACCATATTTGTGGCAAAGCATCCTGTGACCAAGCCTAACTTAAGTATCATAAAAAGACATGAGCATAACCTCGACGAAGTTATTGACGATCTTGTTAAAACTGCATTGGATTCAAAAGAAACAATAATCGTGAAGGCAAAATAAAAAAACGCAAGACATAAAAGTCTTGCGTTAAATATCTTTTTAAAATGACCAAGTTATCTTGGCCTTAGTGCCTGACTGATGCACGCTTACTATTAGATCATGTAAGGCTTAAGTACATCGAGTACAGCATCGATATTGTCTTCTGCATGGATGTTAAGGTCGATCGGCTTTGAAAGATCCAAACTGAAAATACCCATGATAGACTTTGCGTCGATTACATATCTTCCTGATACAAGATCAAAATCATAATCGAACTTTGTGATGTCGTTGACGAAAGATTTAACTTTGTCAATTGAGTTTAATGAAATCTGAACTGTCTTCATACTGTTCTCCTCCTTTTATATAATCTTGTGTACCTTACGTCTTCAATCTTATATGTGGGGAAACAAAAAGTCAAGACGAAAAGATTAACGAAAAAACAGGTAAAAAACATGAAAACTGTAGCATTCCACAATTTAGGATGCAAAGTAAATACATATGAACTGGAAATGATGCAGCAAAATGCACTAAAGGCAGGCTGGAAAATTGTAGAATTTACACAAAAAGCAGACATATATGTGGTAAACACCTGCAGCGTGACCAATATAGCCGACAGAAAAAGCAGGCAAATGCTTCATAAAGCCAAAAAGAACAATCCTTCCGCTATCGTGATAGCTGTGGGCTGTTATGCTCAGACAGATACAAAAGGAGCGTCGGATGACGGCAGCGTGGATATCGTTATCGGAAACAATCATAAGGCGGATCTTGTCACGATCGTAGAACAATATGAAAAAGATCATTTGAACAGAGTGGTGGTAGATGACCTTACAAAGAGTATAGATTATGAGGATTACAACATCTCGGATTTTAAGGTGAGAAGTCGCGCTGACGTCAAAATTCAGGACGGATGCGATCAGTTCTGTACCTTTTGCATTATTCCATATGCCAGAGGACGCATAAGATCAAGAGATCCAAGGCTTATATTGGAAGAGGTTAAGAGCCTTTCGGGCAGCGGTGTTAAGGAAGTGGTTCTGACAGGCATACATCTGAGTTCATACGGACTGGACTTTCATGAGGAGTATTCTTCGTATAACAAAGCGGCAGGACAGGAATATACCAATTATGATCTGCTGGATGTTATAGAAGCAGTACATGATATAGACGGTATAGAAAGGATCAGACTCGGATCTTTGGAACCAAGGGTCATTACGGATGATTTTTTAATGCGAATATCTTTACTTACAAAGGTATGTCCGCATTTTCATCTTTCTTTACAGAGCGGATGCGACGAAACTCTGAAGCGAATGAACAGACGTTACACGACAAAGGAGTATGCGGACAGGGTAAGCCTTATCAGAAAATATTACGATCATCCCGCCATCACTACCGATATCATAGTGGGATTCCCCGCCGAAACAGAGGAGGAATTTGAAAAGACCTGTCGTTTTGTAGAAGAGATCGATTACTATGAAACACATATTTTTAAATATTCCAGAAGACATGGAACGGTAGCCGATACAATGAGCGGACAGCTGACGGAGGCCATAAAAGCTAAAAGAAGCGATGTGCTGTCAGAGGTATGTGAAAGGCATAAGAAAGGATTTATGGAGGCAGTTATCGGAGAGCATGAGGAAATACTCACCGAGGAGATAATACGGGTTGACGGTAAGGACTATACCATAGGCCACACAAAGAATTACATCATGATGGGTGTTGAAGGATCGTTTGAGGAAAACACTCTGATAGACGGAATAGTGGACGGTTTTTTGCAAAATGATATTATGTTATTGAAAACACATGCATAATAATGTTATCATGAAAGGTGGTATTGTTTACATAAATGAAGGCAGAGTGAGGAGAAGACTATGGGAGAAATGGGACAAACACAGTTTTTTAAGGTCGATGTTGAAAAAGAGACCAGCGTGAAGATCATTCTTGAGATGGTCTTTGAAGCCATGAAAGAAAAAGGATATGATCCGGTGAATCAGATTGTCGGATATATCATGTCAGGCGATCCGACTTATATCACCAGTCATAACAATGCCAGAAGTTTGATACAGCGCGTTGAGAGAGATGAACTGGTGGAAGAGCTTTTGACGGAATATATAAAGAAGAATAATTGGTAAATTAATATATGAAGATCATGGGACTTGATCTGGGCTCGAAAACTGTAGGGGTGGCTATCAGCGATCCTTTACTCATTACAGCCCAACCGGTAGAGACAATAACCAGAAAAGAGGAGAATAAGCTTCGTCAGACCCTTGCCCGCATAGAGGAACTCATTGTAAAAAATGATGTTGGAAAGATTGTTCTTGGTTATCCCAAAAACATGAATGATTCGGTCGGACCAAGGGCGGTCTTAAGTGAAGAGTTTAAGGAAAAACTTGAGCGTCGGACCGGATTAGAGGTGATACTCTGGGATGAAAGGCTTACGACTGTAGCAGCCGAGGAATCTCTTATAGAGTCGGGAGTTCGCAGAGAGAACAGAAAAAAATATGTCGACCAGATAGCGGCAGTGTTCATTTTGCAGGAATACCTTGACAGTATCTCACAAAATGAAACAACCGCAAAAGACACGGACTGAAGTTAAAAAGCATTTTCGTAACGTTTGTTAGAGGATGATCATATGAAATTTGAAAAAGTCATATTTTGTCCTGATGGGGACGAACCTGTAGAATTTTATGTTCTGGAACAGACAAGAATATCCGGAACAAATTACATATTGGTAACAGATTTTGAAGAAGGCGATGGAGAAGCGCTCATACTTAAGGATATGTCATCCGATGAAGATAAGGAAAGCGTCTATGCCATAGTCGATGATGATACGGAACTTGCTGCTGTGGCAGGTGTGTTTGAGGACCTGTTAGAGGATGTGAAGTTCGTATCCGAAGATTAGGAGAAAACATTGAAAAAAGATAAAACAGCTTCGGGAAAGCTAAAGATAATCCCTCTTGGCGGACTTGAGCAGATAGGAATGAATATTACTGCCTTCGAATATGAAGACAGTATTGTTGTCGTGGATTGCGGTCTGTGTTTTCCGACGGATGACATGCTTGGTATCGATCTTGTCATTCCGGACATCACTTACCTGAAAAACAATATAGATAAAGTAAAAGGTCTCGTGATAACTCACGGACATGAGGATCATATTGGTGCGTTGCCCTACATTTTAAAGGAGATGAATGTACCGATATATGCTACAAAACTGACAATAGGACTGATCGATCATAAGCTTGAAGAGCATGATCTTAAGAATCAGGTTAAGAGAAAAATAGTAAAGTTTGGACAGAACATCAATCTCGGACAATTACGTATTGAGTTTATAAGGACAAATCACAGTATCGTGGATGCGGCGGCTTTAGCCATTTATTCACCTGCCGGCATAGTTGTTCATACCGGAGATTTTAAGGTGGATTATACCCCGGTTTACGGAGATTCCATCGATCTTCAGAGATTTGCCGAGATAGGTCATAAGGGAGTGATGGCACTTTTGTGTGACAGTACAAATGCCGAGAGACCGGGATTTACACCTTCCGAGAGAACACTCGGAAAGATATTTGACAATATATTTGCCGAACATCGCAGTACCAGGATCATAATAGCTACATTTGCATCCAATGTCGATCGAGTTCAGCAGATCATAAACTCTGCCTACAGATTTGAAAGAAAAGTTGTACTTGAAGGCAGGAGCATGGTCAATATCATAGAGACTGCCCAGACCCTGGGATATATGAACATTCCGCCAAATACTCTTATTCCTAC
>CACZSE010000013.1 GCA_902783735.1 uncultured Lachnospiraceae bacterium | reverse complement strand
TTTGTCACACTTTTCCTCTTCTATGATGAGAGGGCATTTATTTATCTTACCGGGTACAGACTGAGCAAGGCTAATTGGTACAAGCAGATAGTGATAGACATTTACCGATTCGTGATAGGGCTTGTCGGAAGCGTGTTCTTCATGATCCTGTGGGACAGACTTACGGAAATATTCAAGTCATACAAATGGCCGGTTCTTAGCGCATTCGGAAAAAACAGCCTCGGAGTATACATTCTGCAGGGATATTACATTCTTATAGTGATGGCGGGCTATACCAATAATCTTACGGGAATAATGTGGTACCATATCCCGATAGAAGTGTTTATCATCAGCGCCGTATCGCTCATAACGGCAATAATAATTGGAAAGATTCCCGTTTTAAAGATACTTGTCGGAAAAGTTTGAACATAATACATATAACTGATTGAAAAATGTCTTAAAATTCGATATCATAAGTATAATTTCCAGACGGAAATGAGACTGCAAAAAACAAATGCGCAAAACGCGAAGGAGGTTATTCTATGAAATATGTATGTCCGGTATGCGGTTATATCCATGAAGGTGACAATCCCCCTGCAGAGTGTCCTGTATGTCATGTGAGCGGAGACAAGTTTAAAGCTGTCGAAGGTGAGCTCACACTCGCAGCAGAGCATGATTTTGGTGTATATGCCAAGACTGTAAAGAACAACAGCGATATCTCTGAGGAAGATAAGAAATATATATTTGACCAGCTTAAGGCTAATTTCCAGGGTGAGTGTTCCGAGGTTGGTATGTATCTTTGCATGGCACGTGTTGCACATCGCGAAGGATATCCCGAGATCGGTCTTTACTGGGAGAAGGCAGCATATGAAGAAGCAGAGCATGCGGCAAAATTCGCAGAGCTTTTGGGTGAGGATCTTGAGCCCAACATGAAGGCTTCCACAAAGGAGAATTTAAAGTGGAGAGTTGACTGCGAGTTTGGTGCTACTCAGGGCAAATTCGATCTTGCAAAATGTGCAAAGATGAACAATCTCGATGCAATACATGATACGGTTCATGAGATGGCTCGTGACGAGGCAAGACATGGCAAGGCTCTCAAGGGACTTCTTGACAGATACTTTGGTTAACTTGAAAAATGAAATGAGGATCGGTTAACGCCGATCCTCATTTTTGCATTAAATAAGCGGTCACCCCAAAGATTGAGGGAACCGCTTATTTTTTCATATTTATATTTCCTGCTTTTATTAAGCTACGTTGTGCATGCCTGAAAGATATTCAAATATCTTCACAGCATCTGTCTTATTGGTAAAAGCAAGCTCGATCTCTTTGATCATGCCGTCAACATAGGTCTCTGACAGAAGATTTAAGTTATCTCCGTGAGCCTTGTTGAGTGTGATGTGTTCGCCGTTGTTGTTCACCAGTTCCACATTGCCTTCGCATTCTGAAAGTGTCTCAAAAAAATCTTTTGTGTTCTCGATATTGTAAATTTTCATAATTTTAGTCCTCCTCTTTTGTGAACTTTTTCTTTCTTTTTTCTCTTCTTTTCTCTTTACACCTGTATTATCGTTCACCTTTTAGATAGAAACAAGACTGTTATTGAACAAAGATAACAAATTCAGAACCTTTAAATTGTATATATTGCACAAATTAATATCAAATGAGTCGATTTTATACTTTTTTAATAATTATATCCCAAAATCTTTCTTTTATACCAAAACATACGTGATATACTAAGGGCATGAACCTGAAAAAGAGATTGACAATTACATATGTGATATTGCTCAGTATTCCAATATTTATAGCTATGGTCGGATTTGGAGTGGTTCTGGTGAGCGAAAGCGAGTTTGTGCCAAGACCCTTGTTCATGGAAGTGTTCATTGCTCTTATAGCTGCGCTTCTTATCATGTCGTTGGTGCTGACGACGTGGACCAATAAAGGGGTTTTTTCTCATATCCGTGAGCTCAACAAGGCCATGGACTGTATCGCAAGAGGTGATTTTGATCACTCTCTTCCGGCCGACATGTGTTCCGGTGAGATAGGTGAGCTGTTCAAGAGTTATGAGGACATGCGTCTGAAGTTAAAGGAAAGCTCGGAGGATACAATACACAACGAGCAGAAGAACAGAGAACTCATAAGCAACATAACCCATGATCTGAAGACACCCATTACAGCCATAAAGGGCTACGTGGAAGGTATCATGGACGGAGTTGCCGATACCGACGAGAAGAAGGAAAAGTATGTAAAGACCATCTACAACAAGGCTATCGAGATGGACAGACTCATAAACGAGCTGACATACTATTCCGGTATCGATTCAAACCGTATACCTTATACATTCCACAGAATAGATGTATCGGATTTCTTCAATGATTGCGTCGAAGAAGTCGGCATGGATCTGGAAAATAAAAACATAGAGTTAAATTATTCCAACCTGCTTGAGCCCGGAACACGCATAATCGCTGACCCCGAGCAGTTTAAAAAGGTAATAAACAACATCATCGGCAATTCCGTAAAATACATGGATAAGGAACATGGCGTCATAGACATACGACTTTTAGATGCGGTGGATTCCATAAGAGTAGAGATAGAAGATAACGGAAAAGGCATAGCCGCCAAGGATATAGGCAATATTTTCGAAAGGTTCTACAGGACCGATGCTTCACGTAACTCGTCTAAGGGTGGAAGCGGTATCGGGCTTTCCATTGTCAAAAAGATAGTGGAGGATCACGGCGGATATATCTGGGCTACCAGTAAGGAAGGCGAAGGAACCTGCATGCATTTTGTATTAAGAAAGTATGTGGAACAGCAAAAGCCCGAGGAAGAAGAAAAAGAAGAGGTATGATCATGAATAAAAAAGTGCTTATAGTAGAAGATGAAGTGGCGATCGCCGATCTTGAAAAAGATTATCTGGAACTCAGCGGATTTGATGTGACCATTGAAAATGCGGGTGATACAGGTCTTAAAAGGGCATTGGACGAAGAATTCAATATCATAGTCCTTGATCTGATGCTTCCCGGCGTGGACGGTTTTGAGGTCTGCAAGCAGATCCGTGAGAAAAAGGACGTTCCGATCATTATGGTGTCTGCAAAGAAAGAGGATATCGACAAGATCCGAGGTCTGGGCTTAGGTGCCGATGACTACATAACAAAACCTTTCAGCCCCAGCGAACTGGTCGCAAGAGTAAAGGCGCATCTTTCAAGATACGAAAGACTTATCAATTCCAACCAGAAAACCAATGATATTATTGAGATAAGAGGCATAAAGATCGATAAGACTGCCAGAAGAGTATATGTAGACGGTGAAGAGAAAGCATTTACCACAAAGGAATTCGATCTTCTTACGTTTTTGGCAGAGAATCCGAATCATGTTTATACCAAGGAGGAACTCTTCAGAGAGATCTGGGACATGGATTCCTTCGGAGATATCGCAACGGTCACCGTACACATTAAAAAAATACGTGAAAAGATAGAGATAGACACAGCAAATCCTCAGTATATAGAGACGATCTGGGGTGTCGGATACCGCTTTAAGGTATGACATATTATTGTGTGTCTGCTGTTCATTTTTTATAATAAATGTGCTAAAATTTGTATGTTCAGAGTAATTTTGAACATACATTTTTTTATTTGCAGAGAGGAGAGAGGTTATGTTCAACGAAACATTTTGGGCGTTAGTACCGCCGTTGGTAGCGATAGCGCTTGCTCTTATCACCAAGGAGGTATACAGCTCGCTGTTCCTCGGAATCGTGGTGGGTGGTCTTCTTTATGCGGAGTTCAACGTTGTAGCGGCGTTTGATCATCTGTACAATGACGGATTTGTTGCTGTTCTTTCCGATTCCTACAACGTAGGTATTCTGGTATTCCTGGTGGTTTTGGGTGCAATGGTAGCACTCATGAACAATGCGGGGGGATCTGCTGCGTTTGGAGAATTTGCAAAGAAAAAGATAAAGACAAGAGTCGGTGCGCAGCTTGCGACCATAGCGCTTGGCATACTTATCTTCATAGATGACTATTTTAACTGTCTTACGGTAGGAAGCGTTATGCGTCCGGTGACCGATGAGCACAAGATATCAAGAGCAAAGCTGGCATATCTCATAGATGCGACGGCGGCTCCGATCTGTATCATAGCTCCCATTTCAAGCTGGGCTGCTGCAGTAGCGGGTTTTGTTGAAGGAGAAGACGGTTTTACTGTTTTCTTAAAGGCAATTCCTTATAACTATTATGCCATCCTTACAATTCTCATGATGATCTGCATCGCAGTATTCAATATAGATTTCGGACCCATGAAAAAGCATGAAGCAAATGCTTTAAAAGGAGATCTGTTCACATCCGGTCAGGTTTCTGAGAGTACCGAAAAGCTTCCGGCAAATGAAAAAGGAAAGGTTATTGACCTTGTATTCCCGGTAGTGATCCTCATATTCTGCTGTGTAATAGGCATGATCTATTCCGGAGGATTTTTCGGGGCTGACGGAGCAGGCTTTATAGAGGCATTTTCAAATTCCGATGCATCGATCGGTCTTGCAATGGGCAGCATAACCGCTCTTATAATAACCGTTATATTCTACCTTTCAAGAAAGGTACTCAACTTCAAGAAATGCATGGAGTGCATACCTGAAGGCTTTAAGCAGATGGTACCTGCGATCCTTATACTTACATTTGCATGGACACTTAAAGCCATGACGGATTCACTCGGCGCAAAGCAGTACGTCGCATCTGTCATAGCGGGCAGTGCGGAGAGCTTCGTGAACTTCCTTCCCGCTATAGTATTCCTTGTAGGATGCTTCCTCGCATTTGCAACGGGAACCAGCTGGGGAACGTTTGGAATACTCATTCCCATAGTAGTAGCGGTATTCTCGGGAACCAACCCTCAGCTCATGATCATTTCGATCTCTGCATGCATGGCAGGAGCAGTCTGCGGTGACCATTGCTCACCCATATCCGATACGACGATCATGGCCAGTGCCGGTGCTCAGAGCGACCATATCAATCACGTAAACACACAGCTGCCTTATGCCATTGTTTGTGCGGCTGTATCATTTGTTACATATATTGTGGCAGGATTTACTCAGAAGGCTTGGATAGCGCTTCCTGTCGGAATAGCTATCATGATAGGCGTAATGTACATTATAAAATATGCATCCAAAGAGGCGCCTGCAAAAGCTTCCGAGTAAAGTGAAGGACTGTCCTGATAGTCAGCATGAAGGATATCGATTAGGAGCATTTATATGGAAAAAGTATTTGACAAGTATGGTCTTGAGGAAGCAGTAGAATTTCTTAAGGATCATGTAGATGCGATATTGCTTGTTGATGCAAAAGCCGATTGTTTCAGAAGCCTTTCAAGAAAAGGCATGTTCACTGATTTTATCGAAGAGTGCGGAAGCTATCACGAACTTATCGAAAAGCTGTGGTTTCATTTTAACGGCACCATGGATAAGATCACCGGGGATTATCAGGTGTTCATACCGACCTTCGGAAAATATGAAGGAAAATACAGCAGACGATTAAAGATAAACGAAGGGGACATTCTTCATGCGATCCAGATGACCATATATCCTATCGATGAGAATTACTATCTCATTGTACTGGATGAACTGGACAACAGTGAGTACATGAAGGACTTTTTCACAAATGAAAAGGTCAATACGATCCAGAATACTTACCTGTTTTCAATGTATGTAGATCTGTTTAAAGACTCTACAAGCAGTATAAGCATAACCGAGATATCCGACGAGACCGTACATGCGAGCATCAAATATTCCGAATGGAGAGAGATGATCGTCAACATGATCTGGCCGGACGATCAGGATATGTTCAGGGAAAGGACCGATCCGGAATATCTTAAAAAGAATATCATGCCCGGAAGGACTTCTTCTTTTGACTGTCTGATGCAGAATCTTGAAGGCAAATATATATGGGTTAAGCTTATTTTCTCCCGTGCCGAGACCAATAACAGCGAGGAAGACTTCAGATACGTATTCATGGTTCAGGATATCCATGAGAATTCCGTACAGCTCATGTCTACTCTGAAAAAATATGAGGAGCTGGCATCAAAGGATACCCTTACCGATGTCTTTAACCATGGAAGAATTGAAACTGAAATGTACAATGCGATCGAGATAGTAGCGCGTTCGAACAGATCGGTCTCAATGATGATGTTAGACATAGACTTTTTCAAAAATGTCAACGACAAATTCGGTCATGCTGTCGGTGACATGACCTTAAAGCATTTTGCGTACATGCTCAAGGAATACTTCCTGTCTATAAATGCCGTGATCGGGCGATGGGGAGGAGAAGAGTTCGTTGTAGTATGCTACGATGCGGATGTGGATAAAGCGGCGGGGTTTGCCGAGGAAATGCGTGAAAGACTATCGAAAGAGACATTTAAGGTTGCCGGAAATGTAACCTGCAGCGTCGGCGTTACCGAGATACAAAAGGATGATACGTTCAACGTTGCTTTCGACAGGATGGACAAAGCTCTTTATGCGGCAAAAGCAGACGGAAGAAACTGCGTAAAGAAAAAATAGGGATATTATGACTATAGAAGAGTTAGTAAAAGAGCGGGAGTTTTATTATTTCAATGAGATTGCGAAGATACCGCACGGCTCCCGTAATACAAAACAGATCAGTGACTTTTGTGCAAACTGGGCAAAAGAGCACGGTTTCGAATATCATCAGGACAAGCTTAACAACATCATTATCATAAAGGAAGCATCAGAGGGCAGAGAAGCCGATGAACCTGTTATATTGCAGGGTCATCTGGATATGGTATGCGAAAAAGAAGAAGGCGTCAAAAAGGACATGACTCGCGAAGGCCTTGATCTTTATATAGACGAAGACTACCTTAAAGCCCGCGGTACTACGCTTGGTGCTGACGATGGTATCGCGGTCGCAATGATCATGGCTATCATGGAAGATGATTCACTCTCACATCCGAGACTTGAAGCAGTATTTACCGTAGATGAAGAGATCGGAATGCTTGGCGCGGCCGATATAGATGTTTCGCCTTTAAAAGGCCATACCATGCTCAATATAGATTCCGAGGCGGAGGGAGTATTTACCGTAAGCTGTGCAGGCGGTGTTGTTGCTTCATGTCACATCCCCTTCACAAAAGAGAATATTTTAACTCCTTCATACAGTATAAATATTTACGGCCTTACCGGGGGTCATTCCGGTATTGAGATAAACAAGGGCAGAGCATCGTCCAATAAGCTGACTGCGCAGATATTATATGAGTTGCAAAATAAACTTAACTTCAGACTGATCTCTGTTGCAGGAGGACTTAAAGATAATGCGATCCCGGTTGCCACAAGTGCCGTGATCACAGCCGATATCGATCTTGAAAAGCTGGCAGATACCGTCAGACAGATCGCCGGGTCCATCTCAGAAAAGTATAAAAATACCGATCCGGGATTAAAAATTGATGTGAACCGTACATCTGCCAACATAACTGAAGCAATGACTACTGAGGACACCGGGAAGATAGTAGATGCATTATATACACTTCCTGAGGGGGTTCAGGCCATGAGTCCGGATATAGAAGGGCTGGTTCAGACATCTCTGAATATGGGTATACTGGAAACAAAGGATGACCATATCGAGATGTCTTATTGTGTCAGAAGCAGCCTGGAT
>CACZSE010000012.1 GCA_902783735.1 uncultured Lachnospiraceae bacterium | reverse complement strand
GCATTGACGGATCATTTTAAGGTGAGCAGTATCAACGGTCTCGGAATAGCCGATTTTCCTTACGGAACTACGGCTGCGGGGGCTCTTTTTATGTACTTAAAAGAGCTGCAGAAATGCGACCTCGATCATTTTACCCATATTTACCCTTACGTTTCAGACAGATATATGCTCATAGACAGTTCTACGAGAAGAAACTTAGAACTTCATGAGACCATGCGTGACAAGCAAAGAAGAGGAAGCCTCATATGGGTCCTTGATAAGACCAAGACTGCCATGGGAGCGAGAATGCTCGGAGGTTTTTTGCGTAAGCCCTTACTTGACAAAGACGAGATAGAAGAAAGACTCGATGCTGTTGAAGCCTTGTGCAGGGCACCCGTTGACAGAGATGAGATGCGTGAATATCTCGGGGCTGTATACGATCTTGAAAGACTGATCGGAAAAGTCAGCTATAAGTCTATCAAGCCTACGGATATGATCGCCTTAAAGAATTCGCTGTCTGTATTGCCTTATATAAAGATGCTCTCCAAGAACAGTCCGAGCAAAAAGATCGCTTCATTAAGCGATGAGACCGATGAACTTAAGGATGTTCACGATCTTATTGAAGCAGCCATATGCGAAGAACCGTCTTTAAACTTAAAGGAAGGCGGTATCATAAAGGACGGTTACAATGAGGATATCGACAGATTAAGGTCAGCCAAAAGAGACGGTAAAGGATGGCTTGCGCAGCTGGAATCCGAAGAAAAGGAAAGGACTGGCATCCCCAACCTCAGAATAAAATATAATCATGTATTCGGTTATTTCTTTGAAGTAACAAATTCGTATACAAACCTTGTGCCCGATGACTTTATAAGAAAACAGACTCTGACAAATGCCGAGAGATTTTCAACCCCACGTTTAAAGGAACTTGAAGACGTCATATTAAACAGTGAGGAAAGGCTTGTAAATCTTGAATATGAGATGTTTTGTGACATAAGAGAAAAGATCGCATCTCAGATAAACAGGATCCAGAATACGGCACGGGCGATCGCTTATCTTGATGCTCTGTGCTCATTTTCTGTTGTTGCCGAAAGAAATGATTATGTTCGTCCGAACTTAAATACCAAGGGTATCATTAAGATCGAAAACGGAAGACATCCTGTAGTGGAGCGCATGATAGAGCATGATATGTTCATTCCGAACGATACTCTGCTCGATCAGAATAAAAATCTCATATCCATCATAACAGGCCCCAATATGGCCGGAAAATCCACATACATGAGACAGACCGCTCTGATAGTTCTCATGGCTCAGATTGGTTCATTCGTACCTGCATCCAAGGCTGACATAGGGATCGTTGACAGGATATTTACGAGAGTCGGCGCCAGTGACGACCTGGCCAGCGGACAGTCTACTTTCATGGTAGAGATGAATGAGGTCTCAAACATACTCAGAAATGCCACATCAAAGAGTTTGCTCATTTTAGATGAGATAGGAAGAGGAACTTCCACCTTTGACGGATTGAGCATCGCATGGGCGGTTGTCGAGCATATATCGAATACAAAGCTTTTGGGTGCCAAGACTCTTTTTGCAACGCATTATCATGAACTGACCGAACTTGAGGGTCGCATGAGTAATGTTAAGAATTTCTCGATAGCGGTTAAAGAGCAGGGTGATGATATAATCTTTTTAAGAAAGATAGTAAAAGGCAGTGCCGACAAGTCGTACGGTATTCAGGTCGCTAAGCTTGCCGGAGTTCCCGACATGGTGATCGACAGAGCCAAGGAGATCGTTTCACAGCTTGTTGATAATGATATCATCGAAAAGATTCAGTCAATCGAGGTCAAGGGAAGTACCGGAACAGGAAAGTCTAAATCGGAACATCTTGATGAAGTAGATCTTTCACAGATGTCATTGTTCGATACTGTTCGTGAAGAGGATATCATAGAAGAGATAAAGAATCTTGATATAACCGCTATGACACCTTTGGATGCGATGAACACCCTTTATAAGATGCAAAATAAACTCAATAACAGATTTTCGTTTGATCAGGAGTGACCATGGCCGATATAGAACTGTTAAATGAAGAGACAATAGACAAGATCGCAGCGGGCGAGGTCGTTGAAAGACCTGCAAGCATTGTTAAGGAACTGGTTGAAAATGCGATCGATGCCGGAGCGACATCTATAACCGTTGAGATAAAAGACGGCGGGATAGCATTTATCCGTGTTACGGATAACGGTGAAGGGATCAAAAAAGACCAGATCAAAAAAGCGTTTTTCAGACATGCAACCAGTAAGCTTCGTTCGGTGAGCGATCTTGAAACACTTCACAGTCTGGGATTCAGAGGCGAAGCTCTTTCGAGCATAGCTGCGGTCTCTCAGGTTGAGCTTATGACCAAGACCAAGGATGAGCTTATAGGAAACAGATATGTTATCGAAGGGGCTGTTGAGAAAGAATTCAGCGAGATAGGCCTCCCGCCCGGAACCACGGTCATTATCAGAAATGTATTCTTTAATACGCCCGCAAGAAGGAAATTCCTAAAGTCTTCGGTTACGGAGGCGGGATACATTAGCGATATATGCGAACACCTGGCATTGTCACGCCCCGATATCGCATTTAAGTTTGTAAATGCGGGACTCATGAGATTCAATACGACGGGCGACGGAGATCTTAAAGAGGTCATTTACAGGATTTACGGAAAAGATGTTGCAAAGGAACTGATACCGATCTCCAGACAGATGCGGGGTATTGAAATGAACGGCTTTCTGGGAAAACCGGTTCTCAACCGTTCAAACAGAAATTTTGAAAAGTTTTTTGTAAACAACAGATATATTAAGAGTTCTCTTTTGAGCACTGCTGCCGAACTTGGATATAAACAATATCTGATGCAGCACAAATTTCCGTTCTTTGTATTAAATATCGATATCGATACGACTGCGCTTGATGTAAATGTTCATCCTACAAAGATGGAGATCAAGTTTAACAATGATGAACTCATATCGGATTTTATTGAATCGGGAATAGAGGCCGTTTTAAAAGTAAATGAAATGATCCCCGATGCTCTGCTCGAGATCGAAAAATCCGCAGAAGTACAAAGAAGCAAAGAAAAAGGCCCGGAGCCTTATGAACTAAACAGAAGATCCGTTGAGCCTCAAACGGATGAGGTCATTGAAAGACCTGCAGTTTTTGAGGTTGATTTTGAAAAAGGGACAGTAAACGAAAGCATACCTTATTCGAAAGACGAACCCGTAAAAAAAGAAGAGAATACGGTACCTGACCGTGTAAGGCTTTTTGGAAATACCAAAGAGGAAAAGGAATCCGTAACTTCAAATGTGATAAAGGCTCATGATGTTGTTTATGCATCAAATCCGATCCAGATGAACTTTTTCGAAGAGAAGCTCTTAAGCAGGGAAGCGATGGAAGAATACGAGATCATAGGTCAGGTCTTTGATACCTATTGGATGTTCTCGTATAAAGATAATCTTCTTATAATGGATCAGCAT
>CACZSE010000011.1 GCA_902783735.1 uncultured Lachnospiraceae bacterium | reverse complement strand
TACTCCCTGCTTCGGATCGGCTTTTGCTATCTTAGCCATAAGCTCCTTGTTCTCATTCACCTTTTTAATGATCTCAGTAATGTCTGCAATTTTGTTACCTCCTTAAATTTATCCTCTTATTGTCATTACATATCAGATGTCTATCACAGTATATGTATCGCGCGTCTTTTTTGATTCATAAAGAGCCTCATCCGCAGTCGCGATCATATTATTCACGAGATCTGTTCCGAACGCACAGCCAAAACTCATGGAGATCTTAACTTCCGGACAATTCTCAATAGTTACCTTTTTCACGGCAGTCCTAAGATGTGAAAGATTCTTCTCCAGCTCATCCCCGGTAATATCGGAGAATACGATCATGAACTCATCGCCACCGTATCTAATGACCACATCTTCCTTTCGAACGGACTTCTCCAGGATTTCGGCAACCTTCTGGATCGCTTCATCGCCGCCCCTATGGCCGGCTGTATCATTGACACTCTTAAACAGATCGATATCCGCCATGACAACGGCATGGCACGGTTCATATATGAGTTTTTCATCAAGGAACCTTCTGTTGCGGATCTTTGAGAGAGAATCGATATATATTTCCGACTCAAACTCGGAGATCATTTTCTGCTGGGCAAGGGTCTGCAGCTTTGCATCCGTAGTATCCATACAACCGTAGACGATGTGTGCAATGCTTCCGTCTTCGCGCCTGTCGCCTACCATAAAGATTCCTTTGAACCAGCGGTGTGCGCTTTCGCTATAGAATTCAAAACTTGTTGATCCGTGTTCCTCAACGGTTGCAAGGATCGTATCCAAGTTCAGCCAGTCATACAGACTCTTGTGAAAGCTTCCCGCTACCGATGCGTCAACATTATTCTTAAGGAATTGAATAGCGTCCGGATCCTTCTCAACCTTCTCCACATATTCATTGGTACTGATCATGCGGTAACTCATATCGCTGACATCTATGAAAAGTGAAAAATTGAAGACCTTGCCAATAGCCTCTATTATCTTTAAATACTCCTCGAGTTCATGCTGCGCCGTAATATCACGATAGCATCCCATGTAGATCTCCAGCGAGCCGTCATCCGGGCGTCTGATAAATCTTCCTGCTCCGGTAACCCAAATGATACTGCCGTCCTTCTTCTGCATACGATAAGTCGCATGAGTAATATCAGGCAGCTCACGATGTATGCGGACCGAATCCCAAAACAGTTTTACGATACCATCACGTTCCGAAGGGACAAGAGTCTTTACCCAGCTGTCAAATTCATTCGGAAGGTCTTCGAGTCCGTCATAGCCAAGCATCTGTCTGGTCTCATCATTGAATTCAAAGCTAAGCAGGTTCTCGTCGCGATCAAAAGTGCAGAAATACATGCCGGCCTTCATTCCCTTGGCAAACATATCCTCTCTGTATTTTGCGATCCTGTATTTGCTGTTGGTCTCATCGATCCTGCGGTTGCATTCCTTTAAGATCTCCTGCTGTTCCTCAGGATATTCGGACAGATCAAATAACGGTGTCTCATCATCTATTTCAATGCCTGTCTCGGCACCAAACTGACCTACACCCTTGTCTATACTGTCCGCTACCGCTTTCATATGTTTCTCATTCATATCAACCCACCTGTATGCTAAATGAATCTGTTAATCTTCATTATATCACTTTATTTGCGTAAAAAGTCATTTCTTTCGCAGGCAATTGACAGGATCGTGTTATAATGATCCTGACCTCATATGATACCCGATAGTACATAACAGATTTTATGAAATTGTATAAATATGGATTTTGAAGGATTTGTAAAAGAAATAAAGGAAAATAAATGGAATGTGTTCGGCACTGAAGTTTATCAGGATGGCGAACTGAAATACAGCTACGGAGATACAACGGGGCTGCACGAGATCTATTCGGCAACAAAGACCGTTCTGTCTGTTGCGGCAGGCATCATATACGATGAAGGTCTGATAGATCTTGACCGCCCGATCACTGATTATCTTCCCGAAGATAAGTGCAGATCGCTTCCCCTGGAACAGTATGAATGCTTTGGCATGATAAGTATAAGGCGGCTTCTTACGATGTCGGTGAAGGGTTTTCCTTTCAGGCCTGAGGATAATGAAAGCTGGCTGGATTTTGCGCTTGCATGTAAGATCGAATACCCCGAAAAATCCGAGTTTGATTACAGCAATATCCCGCCGTTTCTGATCGGTGTCGCACTTACAGATATCATCGGCAGCGATCTGGGAGAATTTATTGAAAAACGTATCTTCAAACCCATGGGCATAACTTCATTTGAGTATGGGAGATCACCCGAAGGATATTTTTACGGTTCTTCCAATATGCTCCTGTCGGTCCATGACCTGAGTAAGTTTGGCCTGCTCCTCTATAACAAAGGAATATATAACGGCAACAGGATATTATCGGAAGAATATGTCAGTCTTGCAACTTCAACACAGCAGATGAACAGGGAAGGCGGTTACGGATTCTATATCTGGAGATACAGAGGCGGGTTCAGCATTAACGGCAAATGGAAACAAAAGTGTTATGTGCTGCCACAAAAAAGATTGATAGTTACATACCTGTCCCATATTGAAGACGATTCACACGACCTTTTGGAAAGCATGGAGAAAAATATCCTGGGTATCGGACAGAAAGAAAAGGAAGCCTTTAAGCGTATCGCAAAAATGGAGGAGCTTTTCGACAAAGTGCGCACAGGAACCGGCACAGCAGATGATAAAGCAAGACTTGAAGCTTATTATACGAGCAAAGACTGGAGATATGACTTCGAACTGGATGAGGCAGGTCTGCTTCCCGCCGGTCTAAAACGCGGAGTCCTGTCCGAAGACGGTATCTTCAATCTGCTCGAAAACGTGAATTAATACCCTCAATGCGGTTTACCGAATGTCTGATATATCATTT
>CACZSE010000010.1 GCA_902783735.1 uncultured Lachnospiraceae bacterium | reverse complement strand
TCCGAGAAGGTTTATGGTGCTCCCATTGAAATCCAAAGGTGCGCCTGTTCCGCCTGCTATATTCTTAAATGCACCGGTAGTGGTATCGTAGGTAAGAGTATTTCCGGTAACCCTGGTCGTCTTTGTGATCTGCGCCTTACCGTCTTCGGGAGCCGACACGATCTGATAAGTAACCTTGGGATCTGTAGTATCAAGTCCGTATGCCAATGCCGGATCTTCCAGCTCTTTCGTAAATGTTCCCGAATCGTAAACCGTAGGTGCGTCGATCGTGAAGTTCTGAGTGAAGCTGAATTTAACGCTTCCGTCAGCCATCAAAGTAGCCGTGAAGTTCTCAAGCCCCTCTTTTTTAAGGGCCTTCTGCCAGTCATCAGCCGGTGATGAAGATCTTAATTCTATAACGGTGTCCCCGTCTTTATAGTAATAATACGGAGTTCTGCCGTCCGAAGGTACTTCGTATATAAGATCAAAGGAATCTTCCAGCATCTTCTTTGAAAGCTCACCGCTTCCGTTTAAAGTAAATTCCGCTCCTTTGGCCAGTTCCTGCGGAGATGTTGTTCCATCCGGTATCGTATAATCTATACTGGGCACTCTGCTGGTATCATAGTCTGAAAAAGCATCGGAAAATCCTACCTTCATGTAGTACTTGTCTGCTGCAGCATCATATGTTACACCATCCAGGAGTTCATACAGATCGGTAGTAGAAGATACCGACTCACTACCGAATGAAGCAATATCGCTTATATTTGCAACATTGTAAACTTTCTTAAGTGAATCATTTTTTGAATCAATGATATCGGTCAGTTCAACCGTATACTGTCCCTCTGTTCCCGTAGACTTTACGGCAAATTTAGCTGTATAGCTGTAGCCGAGCTTATCGAAGAACATAAGGTTCATGGTCTTACCTGATGAAGATAAAACGTTTGAATCGTTTTTATCAAGGATACCGCTTACAACCGCCTTGGTCGTTGCTTCCGGAGGATATGTCATGTTTTCCGGGCTCATGATCTTAAGCGGACTTACCGTATCTCTCTTTATATCCATGGTCTCGGGATCTACCTGCCATCCCATTACATTGTAACCGTTTGAGGTCATGGCAAGGTTTCCGACACCGTCAACGTAAAACGAACCGTCTCTTGTGAAGAATTTATCACCGCCCGCACCGGGTCCTACAATAAAGAATGCGCTTCCGGTGATCCTTATATCGAAGGGATTGTTGGTTGTCTGCGAAGCACCCTGAGAGGTGATAGCCGTGTTAATCGCGCCTGTCTTAACACCAAGACCGATCTGACGTGCGTTGATACCCGCACTTCCCGTTACGGCATTTGCGCCGCTGGCAGCCTGTGTGGTCTGATACATAAGCTCAGAGAATGTTACAGACTGTGACTTATAGGCTACCGTATTGACATTGGCAATATTGTTACCTATAACGTCCATCTTGGTCTGGTGTGTCTTTAATCCGGCAACGCCGGAGTACATAGATCTCATCATAATATTTGCCCTCCAAATCATTTGTATAACGGGCGGTCCCGATATCTTCCGTCATTCCGATATCGCGGGTCTCCTTGTGAGGTCCGACCTTATATGATTACCGCTCCGTCTATATTGGTAAATACCTGTTCCGTGCCAGTTGTTGAATCCAGTGCCGTGACCACCGTGGCACTCTTTACGTTTACTATAAACGCCATCTTGTCCATGATCACAAGCGATTCCTTGATTCCTTTCATCTCAGCCCTTGCTATGCCGTCGTTTAGTCTGTCTATCTGCGAATCGTCCAAAACGATGTCCCTGGTAGCCAGCCTGTCCGATGCATGCTTGGAGAACTTTACGCTTCCCTGCTCATTGGCTTTATTCGCCTTATCCAAAATGTCTTTAAAAGAAGCTGTGTCATTTGCTTTATTCTTTGTATCGACATTTTTGTTTGTCAGGAACCTGTCCCTTATCTGTTCGGTGGAAAGGAAGCTTTCATGTGTTATATCCATATTCTTTCCTCCCATCTTAGCTTTTTATGCTATGGACGAATCATCGCCGTCCGATGCATCCTGCCCTTCAGAGTTTAATTCTTTCATCTGAGTCATGTACCACTGTGCATATTCGTTGTAAAGCTTTGAAACATCCTCATTTATGAAGGATTTCTGATAAGTGGTCATGTTGCTGTATGCGGTAACTATGCTGCCGACAGTTTCGAGATTGTCTTTCGTGAGTGCCGAAAGAGCCGGTAATTTCGATATCTCTGCGGCAAATGTATCCGCCAGTTTAACTGCGAGTGTGTAATCCGCATCGGCTACAGATACAAGATCGTCATAGTTATAAAGTGTTCCTTCGATCGAAAGGTAGGTCTTGCTTCCTGAAAATGAAACATAATCAACCGTTCCTTCAATCATCTTTGTGTTGCCTGTCGAATCCGTTTCCTCAATGTATACATACTGTCCTATCAGTGAAGATGCATTCTGTTTTCCGAGGCTTGCACTCATGTTCTGCATTTCTTCAAGTTCGGAGAATGTTGCAAGCTGTGATACATACTCCGTATTGTCTGTAGGTTCGAGAGGATCCTGATATTTCATCTGTGTGACCAGAAGCTTTAAGAATGCATCCTTATCGAGAGCTCCGCCTGCCTGTTTGTTGGATGCTTCCACTGCTTTGTTCACGGATGCGGCCGATGTTGAGTTGTTGGTTAATTGCCCGTTAACCACATTTGCGATTGAACTCATACATACCTCCTTTTGCCGTTTATGCCATGTAATCTACTGTTGTTCCGTTGTGCATCATCATCTCACGTGCGATCCTTATCTCATCGTCGCCATCATTATCTATATCGTCAATATCATCGATTTCGTTAAGATTGATGCTTCTTCTTTTTTTCGCCCCGCGTGATTCGTAGTCCGAAGAATTGTCTCCTTCTTTGCTGAGATTCTCTTCAAACGCATGCGCTGCAACATTTACTTCTATCGCTTCCACTTTTATGCCCTGCTCGTTCATGGTCTCTTTGAGTTCTACGATCTGGGCTTCCAAAACTGCCTTAACCTGCTCGTTCTGTGTGGTAAAGTTTGCGGTAACAACGCCGTCTCTTGCGGCTACCTGTATGCGGACATTGCCAAGACTTGCGGGATGTAAGTTCATCTCCATCTCCATCATATCTTCGGTCATGTTCAACTTAAGGCTTTCATTGACCTGTTCGTAAATGTGCTCCATGTCCGTGCTGTAGACCGTTTCGGGTTCGGCTGTTGCTTCTGTCGCTGCCGCCTTAATGCCGTCCACGACGCTCTGTGTCCAGTTCATCTGGTTTTCAGCACCGTTCTGTCCGGTCTGTGAGGCATCTTTTTTGTCTACCTTTAACTGCGGTTCCTCTGTGTTATTCTGTACTGTCTGCAGATTCTCATCAGCATCGGTTACCACCTGAGGCTTTTCTTCTTTTAATTCCGCTAAAGCTGCCTTGATATCTTCTTTGGGGATACCAAGTTCTTTCTCGAGTCCTTCCATCATGGCATCCGCCTGATTTTGGATCTCTTTTACGTCGGCGAACAGATTCTCATCTGTCATGATCGCCGTGCTATCTTCAGATTGTGTTACTTCAACCACTACCATCGGTATGTTGGTGCTGTCCAAAAGATCGATCGTCTCCAAATCCAGGATCTCGAGCGCCTCATCTACCTGCGCCACATCTGTATCCAACACCTGTGCTACCGTCTGCACCATCTGAGCTGCTGCCTCAAATGCAGCCTCATCAACCTTATTTACTTCCTCATTTACATCAGTTTCTGCCTTGGAAGCATCGGTCTTTGACTCTTTTGCGGTCGTCTTCACATCCTTGTTATCATTATTTTCTATCTTTTTAGCATCCTGCTTGTTCTCAACCTTATTCTGAGGCTGTTTGTTTGAACTGCTGTCCGTTCCCTGTGTCTGGTCGCTGCTGCTTTTAAGTACATCCGAAAAGTTGTCTGCAACATTCCCTTTTGTGCGGGAGCGGGCCATTCCTGTGAGCTCGTTGATGGGATTTATCTTTGAAACAGATCCCGTCGTCATATATCGCCCTCCTTTCATGGTCACAAAATAATTACAATATATATTTCGGTCGTAATCTCAAAAAGCTTAGCACATTATTCCGGATCCATGATCTTTGTGAGTCTGGCCGCCACTTCCTTGTCCATGACACCGAGTATCTTTCCTCTTGCATCCGGATCCATCTGCCAGAGTATCTTTGCGGCAAGATCGAGGTTATCGGTCATATTTTCAAAGATACCCGCAGCTTCTTTGGGCTTCATCTCCGAATATGCCTGAGCGTAATTCTTTACAAGCTCGTCCTCCTGCTGCTTTACAATGACCTGTTTATAGAGAGCTTCCGCGGTCGCGGGATCCATCTGCTCATAATATTTTACATATTCCTCCGCGCCGGGTCCTTTTTCGGCATAGACAACCTCGTTATAAAACTCGGTCTTGATGCGTTCAAATTCCACCTGCTTATCTTCAAAGGTACGAAGTCTCTGTATTTCTTCCGTCTGAGTGGCTATGACCTCATCTTTTCTGGTATTGTCTTCACTCAGCCTGCTGACCTGGGCCTTAAGATCCTCAACCTCTCTTACAGCATCTTTAAGCGATGAGTATCCCGATACATCCACATACTCTCCATCATCTTCAAAAACACTGTCGGGCAGTATCTTATTGACTACCGGCACATTTTTAAGTACCGGTGCGAGCACTCCCGAGCCGAAGCCTCCGACATCGAGTTTTACCAGAGCACACAGTATGGCAACCCACACTAGTATGATAATGACCGTGGTAATGAAGACAGGTATGCCGCCTCCATCATCGTCCATGATCCTTGCTTCTTCATCCGCCAGTTCCTTGGCTCTTTTCTTTGCCTCTTTCTTTCTGGCCTTCTGTTCTCTTTTTTCTTTTTTCTGATCTTCCTTAAATTGCTTCTGACTCTCTTTGAGTTTCGCAACTTCGGGATCCATTGGTTCTTTAGCCATCGTTACTGTTATCCTTTACGCGGTTATTTTCCGTTTTGATCCTCTCTCCGTATGTATAGCTTACAAGTTCATCGACTTCTTTACTCTCCGCAGCATTTATCTCCTGCTTAAATTCTTCGAAGCTGTTCTCCTTAAGCTTTTCGTGGATCTTTCTTTCCTGCATCGCATCGGTCAAAAGCTCCCTGGCCTTATCAACTTCCTTGCGAGCTGCCTCCACGTTCTTTTCCTGTTCTTTTATCTGTCCCCTGATATTCTCCACAGCCCTGTCATTGTCCCGCATTTCATCCGGGTTTAAAATCTCTTCTCGCAGTTTCCTGCCTCTGGTCTCATATGCTATGCGACGTTCTATCAGATGATCTCTTATCGCTTCCTCTTCATTTAACTTCGCCTGGGCAGCTCCGAACACCGCCCTTGCCTGATCCTCCATCCTGTACTTTATGTCCAGGACATTCTGCAATTTATACTTAAATACCGCCATATTTCCCACCGTTTCCCGCAGGGGGCATACTTCTGATCCGCTGCCTTTTCTCTTATTGTTTCGGAATGATCGTTCCTCAACAGGGACTTCGTTCCAAGAGCCTCTAAGCTTGGCAGCGTAACGTTATATATATTGACGCAACCCGTCGCAACATGCCATCCCGGCATTTGCTCCGTGCCTTGTACATCCATGTACAAGGCTTGCTTGGTCTCGATGCCAAGCTAAGACGCTCTAAGTCACTGCGTCACAGTTTCGTCCCGATAATTCCGAGACAATACGCAAGAAAAGTTTCAGCGTCTATAGTATAAAAGCCATTGCGTCTATGATGTCAGGAAACACAAGCCAGACTAATGATCCATTTCCTGTATTAAGATGCGTCATCAAAGAGTTCCTTCATGAGGCGCAGGCTTTCGTTGTAGTCGAATTTCTCGTCGGTGTCCTGTAAAAGGAAATCATTTACGGCGTCGATCTTGTCGATTGCGTAGTCGATGTTTTTGTTGTTGCCTCGTTTGTAAGCGCCTATGTTTATGAGATCTTCGCTGTCATTGTAGGTGGCGAGGACGTTTTTGAGTTTTCCTGCGACCTTTTTGTGTTCTTTATCAACGACCTGACTCATGCAACGGCTTATGGACTGAAGTACATCGATAGCCGGATAGTGATTTTTATGAGCCAGTTTTCTGTTTAACATGATATGACCGTCAAGGATGGATCTTGCGGTATCGGTAATGGGTTCGTTAAAATCATCACCGTCTACAAGGACGGTATAAAGACCGGTGATGGAACCTTTGTCATCGCAGCCCGCTCTTTCGAGAAGCTTAGGCATCTCGGAATATACGCTCGGAGGATATCCTCTCGATACCGGAGGTTCTCCGCCGGCAAGGCCGATCTCTCTTTGTGCCATCGAAAAACGGGTAAGTGAATCCATCATGAGAAGGACGTCTCTGCCCTGGTCTCTGAAATATTCCGCAATGGCTGTCGCGGTCTTGGCCGCCTTATTTCTTTCGAGAGCCGGTCTGTCCGACGTTGCCACAACGACCACCGAACGCTTCATGCCTTCCGGGCCGAGGTCTCGTTCTATGAACTCTCGCACTTCTCTGCCTCGCTCTCCGATAAGGGCGATGACATTGATGTCAGCTTTTGTATTTCTTGCAAACATGCCCATGAGTGTGGACTTTCCGACACCGGAGCCGGCAAATATGCCGATACGCTGTCCCTTACCTATGGTCAGAAGCCCGTCCACCGCTTTGACTCCCAGACTCAATACCTCATCTATGATCTTTCTTGACATCGGATCCGGCGGCGGCGCTTCTACAGAATAGGCCTTTCCGTCAAGTATGGTGCTTCCATCCGTCGGTCTGCCCAGGCCGTCAAGGGTTTTGCCGAGGAGCGAATCGCTGACCATAACGGTCAATGGTTTCTCGGTGTTCACAACTATGTTTCCGATGCCTATCCCTTCCG
>CACZSE010000009.1 GCA_902783735.1 uncultured Lachnospiraceae bacterium | reverse complement strand
CTCCATCTCGATCACGGTGATTCTTTTGAACTCTGCAAGAGCTGCATCGACGGCGGATTTACTTCTGTTATGATCGACGCTTCTTCCAAATCTTTCGAGGACAACATTGCGCTGACCAGAAAGGTTGTCGAATACGCACACGATCACGGTGTTGTCGTAGAGGCAGAGCTCGGAACACTTGAAGGTGTTGAGGATGAAGTTGTTGTCGAGGCAGGCAAGGCAAGCTATACCCGTCCTGAAGAAGTCGAGGAATTTGTAACCAGAACAGGCTGCGATTCCCTCGCGATCGCGATCGGTACTTCTCACGGCGCTTACAAGTTCAAACCCGAGCAGTGCACACGCAATGCTGACGGCATACTTGTTCCCCCGCCGCTCCGCTTCGACGTTCTTGAGGAGTGCATCAAGAGACTTCCCGGCTTCCCGATCGTTCTTCACGGTTCATCTTCGGTTCCTCAGGAATTTGTTAAGATGGTTAACCAGTACGGCGGAAACATGCCCGATGCTGTAGGTATTCCGGAAGAACAGCTTCGTCAGGCAGCTAAGCTTGCTGTATGTAAGATCAATATCGATTCAGATATCCGTCTTGCTATGACAGGTAACATCAGAAAGTACTTCGCTGAGCATCCCGATCACTTCGATCCCAGACAGTACTTGAAGCCCGCTCGTCAGGCTGTTAAGGACATGGTTGCTCATAAGATCATTCACGTTCTCGGATCAGACGGCAAGGCTTGATAAATTAACTATTAGTGCCATACCCTGTAAGAGTATGGCACTTTTTTTAAGATTTAACCCTTTTTGGGGAGGTATATATGAAACAGCTATACGAATCAGGGGAGATGTATCTTGAGACTATACTTACGCTTTCACAAAGCAAGGGAAGTGTAAGATCCATAGATGTTGTAAGAGAGATGGGCTTTTCAAAGCCAAGTGTCAGCAATGCCATGAAAAGCCTCAGAGAAGGCGGTTATGTAGAAGTAGATGACATGGGTCTTATCACTCTTACGAAATCAGGCAGAGAGGTCGCTGAAAAGATATATGAGCGACATCGCGTACTCAGTCAGCTGTTTATAAATATCGGTGTTTCCGAGAAAACGGCCATAGAAGATGCATGCAGGATTGAGCATGTTATCAGTGATGAGACATTTGAAGCCGTAAAGAGAAGCATAAAAAAATAAAAAGGAGTGCTCAGCACTCCTTTTTATTTTCTTATATATATCACCAGTTCATCGCCGGCTTTTAATCTGGAATTGTCTTTGGGATCTATTGCTTTGTGGTTTCTGAAGATGTTGATTATCTCCATCTGAGGCGGAAGTATGACTTCTCCGACCTTTAATCCGACCCAGGGATGATCCGAAGCAAGAGTCGGGGTAATAAAATTGTTCATTTTATCATCGATATTGTCTCCGCTCTTTATCCTGCCGTATCTTTCGACAAATGCAGCGCTGATGATACCCGTGGGAATGGCTACAAGACCTACTCCCAGGAAAGATATGAGTATAGCCAACATCTGTCCGAGTGTGGTTATGGGATAAACATCTCCGTAGCCTACCGTCAACAGTGTGGATGTAGCCCACCAGAGTCCCGAAAAGGCATTTTTAAAGACATTGGGCTGAGCTTCATGTTCTATACTGTACATACACAGGCTCGATGCTAGCATAAATATTACAATGATACACATTGAGGATACGAGCTGGTTCTTTTTTTCTTTAAGGATATCCGTAATGACATTGAAGGCATCATATTGAGCATTTATCCTGAAGAGCCTGAATATTCGGATAACACGGAACATTCTGAAAGCAACGGCACCTGCCGGAAATAAAAACGGAAGGTAGTAAGGGAAGAATGATAAAAGATCCACAAGACCCGTGAGGGACAGGATAAAGTGAAGAGCTGCTCTTACCTTATTCTCGCCCGGGTAAAGATATTCGGATGTCCATATCCTTAGTATATATTCTATTGTAAAAACTATCACGGTGATCAGTTCAAAAAGATCCAAAATGCTCTCATAATTCTTAGCCTCTTCAAAAGTCCCGAAGAATGTAACAAAGATATTTATGAAGATAATGGCAACGATACCTATATCAAAAGCATAACTCGGAAGATCATTCTTAGAACCGATCTGTATGATATTAAAGATTTTTTCCTTGGTGGATGATCTCATTTGATTTTCCTCATGAACTATTTCATGATCTCGTCTATAGATCTTATGCAGGCACTTCTTAAGCCGCATTCCTCAAGAGCACTGACTCCGCGGATAGTAGTTCCGCCCGGAGAACAGACAGCATCCTTTAATACTCCGGGATGATCGCCGGTAACCTGTTGAAGCTTTGCGCTTCCGAGCATGGTCTGTGACACGATCCGATAGGCAGTTTCTCTGCCGACGCCATATTTTACAGCCGCATCCGCGTAAGCTTCCATGATAAGGTCCATGAATGCGGGACCGCAGCCCGATACCGCACCGCCTATACGCATAAGAGATGAAGGAATGACTTCAACAAGTCCAAGTGCGCTGAAGATATCTTTTACATAGGTAAGCTCTTCTTCTTTTAGTGAGCCTGCATCTTCAAAAAGAAGAACGCCTTCCCCTACCATGGCGGGTGTATTTGGCATGATGCACTGAATGCGTACACTGTCACCCAAAGCTTCCTTATATGTATCGTAGGTCCAGCGTGCAGCTATGGAAATGAGTGCCTTTCCCTTCAGATCCGAAGAGATGTCTTTCAATACTCCTTCAATCTGATGAGGCTTGCAGGCCATGATGATCATTTCAGACTTTGAAACCACATCTGCAGCACTTTCGCAGGCATTAAAGCCGATGGCATTACTGTTATCTATAAGTTTTTTTCTTGTGGGGGCATAAGCATATATGTCTGAAGCATTTACCTTGCCGGCTGAAATAAAACCGGAAGCGATTGCCTTTGCCATATTTCCCATTCCGATGAATCCGATCTTCATATATTTTCTCTCCTGTGTTCCTGTTTTTGCGGTATCTTAAAGTGGATGTTCAGATACTACATTTATCAGTTTATCCCATTTCAGACGGTTTGCAAACTGTTTAATATTGTTCACTTTACTGATGAAAAGATTTCAATTTTTCACTTTACATACAAAACAAGGCTAGTATAATAGAACGAGGTGAATAAAAATCAAAACATAGTTGAACAAAATTCATTAGATTAACTTAGGAGTGGTTAAATGAGTAATCAGACATTGGAGATCAGATGGCACGGCCGCGGAGGCCAGGGTGCAAAAACAGCGGCTCTTCTTTTGGCAGATGTTGCATGGAAGACAGGAGCACACGTTCAGGGTTTCCCGGAGTATGGTCCGGAGAGAATGGGAGCACCCATTACAGCGTACAATCGCATCAGCAGAAATGAGATAAGAGTTCACAGCAATATTTATACCCCCGACCTTGTGGTCGTAGTGGACGAGACTCTTTTGGAGAGCGTTGATGTAACATCGGGACTGAGTGAAAAAGGCGCCATCATTATTAATACAACGAAATCAAAGGAAGAGGTCCTTCCTCATCTTAAAGGATACAAGGGCGCGGTATATGTGGTCGATGCCAGAAAGATATCGGTTGAAGCACTCGGCAAATATTTCCCCAATTCGCCCATGCTTGCTGCAGCTGTTGCCGTAAGCGGTGTCATGGACAGGGATGAATTCATAAAGGAAATGAGAAGCTCATATGAGCATAAATTTGCCAAAAAGCCCGAAGTCATCGAAGGAAACATGCAGGCTCTCATAAAAACATTTGAGGCACTTGAGGAAGATCTTGACGGTGCAAAGAGCCTTATCGCCTGATCATATTTATATAGGAGTACG
>CACZSE010000008.1 GCA_902783735.1 uncultured Lachnospiraceae bacterium | reverse complement strand
GGATCAGTCCCAATATACCGTAATCGTACAGAGTTGATATAAATATGTTTTTAACCCCAAACGGAGTTACCGTATTCATGGCCATGAGTTCGGGAACTCCTTCAATTGCGAGTGTCGCACTTTCATAACCTCTGCCCAAAAATATATCGGCAAATGAGCCTTGTCCGAACTTTTCGAGAATAAATCTCCATGCACTCATCCTGTATGACGCATTGGCACCCGCTCCTTCAGAACCAAGGAAATCAGAGAGTACCCTCTTTATGAGCATTACAATGGTATCACGCCCGATCACCGCTGCGATAATGAGTAAGATAAGCGCAAGTGCGGCTATGACTTTATCACCTTGGGATGTTTTGGGTGAGATATCATTTTCCGATTCATGCCTGATGATCCTTACAGCATAGAAGAATATAAAGCTGAAGGCCAAAACTATGATCCCGGAACGTGCAGCAGATATCCAGATGGCCGCCACTCCGATCAATGTAAACAAAAACCTTAGAAACCGGTTCTCAATAAACAGAAAACAAAGTAAGGTAAAGCAGATATAAACACATGCTGCGGCTACCGGATGCAGATATACTCCCACAAGTTTGGTACTGAATGAAGAAAAAGCCTGTGCCGCTTCATGAAAATATGTTACCGCCGCATTCTGTCCGGTAAAATGCCACAGCACGGCAACAAAAAGGAATACTCCTATGAGTACACAAAGCTTTCCCAAGCCTTTCATCAGGCTCTTCTTACCCTCCATGGCAACACAATAGCCCGCAAATATTACAGAAAGTACGGAAACAGGCATACCGAAAGAAAATGATCCTTCGCCCCTGACGGCAAAACAGATCATCCATATAAGAGTAGCCAGAACATATATGAAATATCTTCTTACAAACTGAGTAAAAAATATAAGATTACCGATAAATCCGGATATGAGACAGAAAATAAGAGCAAAAACAACCTGCGCGTATCCGTCGCATCCATAGCCTATCAGTGTTAAAAGAACCGAAAAGGCAAAGCCCCATATAAGATAATCCTGCAGGATGTTTTTTCTTAAGCCTTTGATATTCATCGTACAACTCCCACTTGTATGTGTACATACACAGTTATTTTACCATTTACAGGCATGCTTATCAATTCGGTTTTTGGCATTAAAATGTTAAGATTTGTTTAATATCCTTTATCTTCCTATATTTATTTGATATAATACTGATTTGGAAAAAAGGGGAGTTTTTCGCGCTATAACGTATAGTTATGCGCATATATGGAGACTGACATGAATTATTCTAAACAAGGGATCGTAAAGAGAAAACATCAGATCCGTTCCTTCAGTATGAAAGTCGGAAAAAAGCTTACTTTCTACCTTTTGGCAATGACTATCGTAGGCTTTATCGCCATGGGTATAATCGGTGCGTGCGGATCTGTAGGCGTACTTAAAGGGATCATTGCAACATCGCCCGATATTACCAACATTGATGTTTCTCCCACCGGATTTTCAACATTTATCTATGACAGCGAAGGTCATCAGACTGCAAAACTTGTTGCAACCGATTCGAACCGTATTCCGGTAACTCTGGATCAGATGCCGTTAAATCTTCAGCATGCTTTTGTAGCCATTGAAGATGAACGTTTTTATATACATAACGGCATAGATCTCAAGGGTATCATCCGTGCGGTCGCCGACGGTGTAAAAAATAAATTCAAAGGAATGCAGGGTGCTTCAACCATCACTCAGCAGCTTTTGAAGAATAATGTATTTAAGGGCTGGACTGAGGAAAAAAGCTTCAGAGACCAGGTATCTCGTAAGATTCAGGAACAGTATCTTGCCATTGAGCTTGAAAAGGTTATGGACAAGAACAAGATACTTGAAAACTATATGAACACCATCAACCTTGGTCAGAATACCCTGGGTGTACAGGCAGCCTCTCTGAGATATTTTAATAAAGATGTTTCACAGCTTAATCTTTCCGAGTGTGCCGTTATCGCAGCAATAACGCAGAACCCCAGCAGATACAACCCTATCTCACATCCCGAAAAGAATGCCGAGCGTAGGAGCAAGGTTCTTCGTCATATGAACGAACAGGGATATATTACCGATGAGGAAAAAGAAGCCGCACTTGCCGACAATGTTTATGACCGCATAAAGAACTACAACAGTACTGTCGAGGAAACTTCGGTAAACTCATATTTTGATGATGCAGTGACCGAAGCCGTATATGAAGATCTTCTTGCAACGGGCTACAGCGAACAGCAGGCATATACATTGCTTTATACAGGCGGTCTTTCGATCTTCTCTACTCAGGATCCTCATATTCAGAAATTGTGTGATGAGGTATATAACGATCCCGAAAACTATCCCGAAAAGACATTCTGGGATCTGAGATATGCCCTCTCTGTTGAAAATGAAGACGGCGATAAAGTAAACTACAGCTCTGAAATGTTTAAAAAATATTTCAAAGAGAGCAACCCCAAATTCAATATGCTCTTCTCTTCTCAGGAAGAGGCATATGCCGCTATCGAAGAATACAAAGAAAGTGTCATGGGCTATGGTGATGAAGTATTTGCAGAAAAGATAGAACTGACACCACAGCCTCAGATATCATTTACTATAGCGGATCAGTCAAACGGATACGTTTTAGCTATGGTCGGCGGTCGCGGTTCCAAAACAGCATCAAGAACCTACAACAGAGCTACCGAAGCTCCCCGTCAGCCCGGTTCGACCTTCAAAGTACTGTCAACATATGCACCTGCTCTTGACAGTGCCGGTCTTACACTTGCTACCGTACAAAATGATGCTCCTTATACTTACGATGACGGAAAACCGGTAAGCAACTGGTATGGCAAGGACTCTTACAGAGGCATACAGCCATTAAGAGAAGGTATCAAGCAAAGCTTAAATATCGTAACCGTTAAAACGCTGACTCAGATTACTCCGCAGCTTGGTTTTGATTATCTTCTTGATTTTGGATTTACCACACTTGAAACAGGAAGGGTCATAAACGGCAAGGTATATACGGATATTCAACAGGCTCTGGCCCTGGGCGGTATAACAAAGGGTGTTTACAATATTGAACTTAATGCAGCCTATGCAGCTATAGCAAATCAGGGCGTATACATCAAGCCCAAGCTCTATACAAAGGTTGTTGATCATGACGGAAATGTAATACTGGACAATACTCTTCCCGTACAGCATCAGGTACTAAAACAGACTACAGCTTGGCTCCTTACATCTGCCATGATGGATGTTGTAACCGGTGGTACAGGTCACAAATGTAAATTGGATAATGTCACCGTTGCAGGTAAGACCGGTACAACAACCGCAAATAACGATGTATGGTTTGCAGGTTTTTCTCCGTATTACACCGCAACATCATGGGCAGGATACGATAACAACAACGGAAAGATGACATCCACCGCCGAACATGACCTTGCTCAGACAATGTGGAAAAAGGTAATGAGCAAAGTTCACGAAGGCATGGAAGATAAACCTTTCCCTACACCGCCCGGAATTGTTACGGCAACCGTATGTTCAAGGTCAGGAAAGCTTCCCATACCGGGATTATGTGACGGTTGTTTAAAGACAGAATATTTTGCCGAAGGTACTGTTCCCACAGCGACATGTGATGTTCATTACGCCGGCATTATATGTGCATACGACCACCTGCCTGCATGTGAAAACTGTCCTTTCAAGGTTGAAGGTGTGTTTGAGCTTCCGCTTCCCGAGGATCCCAAGGTTGCAAAGGGTTCGGGGACGATAACAGCCGACGGTCAGGTGGTTCAGACAGGTGTAAGAGGAACTTATGGTGAAGACGGTATACACCGTTGCTCCCATGATGCTCTCTTCTTTGCCGATCCCAACCACGATGCGATCATAGCCCAACAGCAATGGGAAATGCAGGCTGCCGCAGAAGCCGCTGCCCAGCAGGCATTGCTTCAGCCGCCGCCGGAAGAAAGCAACGAATAAAAATAACAAGGCCTTACGCAGGATACCAAATCCTTACGTAAGGCCTTATTTAATCACTTAAAAATCTGTTATCTATTCTATCGGAATCTCTTTGCTCGAATCATCTTCTGCATCGGCGGCTGCTTTGGCAATATCGATCGGAACACCGCATGTAGGACAAAACTGACTGTCCTTGGGTACCTGTGCACCGCATGAAGGACATTTTGTAGTTCCCTGTGCGTCCGCAAGCTTTTCTTCAAGCTCTGTGATCTTCTTTAAAGCATCTCTTATGGGTTCCATGAGAGGTCCATACTCATCGGAATCACTATGCTCTTCAAAATAAGCTTTTCCCAGCTCCTTATATAACTTTCCAAGCCCTGCCTGTGCTGTGCTTATCTGGGCCTTTATGGAAGCCACGCCCGCAACATCCTTTGTTTTATCTACTACATTTCTTGCACCGTTTCCCAGGGTAGCCCCCAGATTTTCAAAAAAACCACTCATTTTTCGTATACCTCCTTCATCAACAGTATAGCACAATATCAAACTGCCAAATCTTAAAAAAGTATTAAACAAAATACCCGCCGTTTTGTCCTTAAAACTGTTGACATCGATACTCTACTTTGATATTATAATTCGGTGAGTTGATTCTCACACATATTCAAAAAGCTGCTGTAGCACAGTCGGTAGTGCGTCGCATTGGTAGTGCGGAGGTCACGGGTCCGATTCCCGTCAGCAGCTCTTTTTATGTCTTATTTCGTTCTTATAAATTCTTATTCATCAAACGGTATGATCTCATCGTCTGTCTCGGGATCATACTCTTCAACCTTCACTTCGGGTTCCTGTGACTCCTCGCTTATATCTATGCCTTTCTGAGCCATCATAGCTATATATTCCTCTGCATCATCCATGATATCATCAAGATCCTCGCTGCCCGTATCTACGTCGAGTGGCTGTTTCTTAAAGAGGATATCGTACATTACCGGTATAATGAACAGAGTCATGAGTGTAGCATAAGCCAGTCCTCCGGCAATAACGAGCGCCATGCCTCTTCCGAGCTGTGCTCCCATGTCATCTCCCATCATGAGATTACTCTCGGCTAAGATCGTGGTAAGTGCTGTCATAAGGATAGGACGCATACGTGTCTTTCCCGTAGCTATAAGAGCATTATGTCTGTCTAAGCCGGATTTACGAAGCTGATTCGTGTAATCGACGAATACTATACCGTTATTTACGACAGTACCCATGAGTACTATAAGTCCCATCATGCTTATAACCGACATATTTTCCTTTGTAAGCCAGAGTGCCAAAAAACCTCCTGTAAACGCAAGCGGTATTGTGAACAATACTATGAAAGGACTCAGTAAGCTCTGGAACTGTGCCACCATAACAAGATATATAAACAGCATACCAAGAGCGGCAACCAAAAGCATCTGTTTTACCATCTGCAAAACAGTGTCATATTCTCCGCCAAGCTCATATGTATAGCCTGAAGGCATCGGATACTTTTCAAGTAAAGGCTCGAGCTGTCTTGTCAGCAGCGTTGTGTTGTATCCATCCTTAACCGAAGCCGTAACAGTGATATATCTTGACTGGTTCTTCCTGTCAATTCTGTTTACAACATCGCTGACCTCCTGCTTTGCTATCTCGGACAGTGTATGTTCTTCGGTGATCTGGTCGTCATCCTCATCGTAAGCATCTACAGTGAAGGTATAATCCATGAGATTCTCTTTTGTGAGAGGCTCCATCTCATCGACTATCTTGATATCCATCTCTATTCCGTCTACTGTTACCGAAACAGAAGATTTTGATGTTGTGAGCTTTGAGTTTATATCCTGATAGATCTGCGCAACGGACAATCCCATTGCCATCGCCTTATTCTTATCTATCACAAGATGTATAACCTTATCAGCGTCCTCTTCACCATTGGATATGTCAGTATATCCTTCTATGCCGCCTATAATGTCCATGATATCATGGGATATTTCATTCAATTTACCAAGATCGTCTCCGTAAATATTTAAAGATAATCCGGTACCGCCCGTCAGCCCTTCCATCTCGGAAGAAGCCGTAGCGATCTTGAAATCCACATCGAGATCAGACACACTGTTTTCAAGATCTTTCATGATCCTTTCGATCTCATCCGAACCGGCCTTTGGATCTTCAGTCAAAATGAAAAACTGCATATATCTGAAATTTAAAGATTGGGCTGCAAGGTCTGCACTTAAAAGAGTTTCATCGCCTCCGGCCATTACACCGACAGAACCAATACCCTCGACACCAAGTATTCTCTCAATGACTTCATCGGTAGTCTCAAAGCAGTATTGCTTGTCTTTATCTTCATCAAATTCAAGCGTTGCCTGAATCTGGTTCATGGTCATCTCAGGGATTACAACTATACCCATCCTTATCACGAGCCATCCCGTAAATGCAAGTAATGCTATGGCTGCCGATATCGGTATCCATTTTCTCTTAAGACAAAAAGCAAGAGCATTTCCGTAAGCATCCTGAATCTTATCAAAGAAACGATGCTCTTTTGGTTTGGCATTTCTTAATATCGTTGATGATGCCGCAGGTACCACGGTCATGGCTATAAGAAGTGAAGCCATGAGGCAGAATACTATGGTCAGACACATAGGTGCCATCAGATCCCTTACAAGACCCGTGGTATAGATCATCGGCAGGAATACACAGGCCGTCGTCAATGTAGACGATGTTATGGCTCCGGCAACCTGCTTTGTGCCCTGTACGGCTGCTCGCGGTGCCTCTACGCCCCTGCCCCGCAGTCTGTATATGTTTTCTATAACAACTATGGAGTTATCAACCAACATACCTATACCGAGAGCAAGTCCCGACAGCGAGAGCATGTTGAGTGATATATCCGAGAAGTACATTAAAATGAGAGCCATCAAAACCGACAACGGAATGCTTATCGCAACAACCATTGTAGGCTTTGCATCTTTCAGGAATATAGCCAGTATGATAACAGCAAGTAATGCACCGATGGCCATGGACTGAAGAACACTCTTAACGATGATATCTATATAATCACCCTGATCCATGAGAACAGATATGCTGAGTCCTTCGTATCTGTTCATAAGTTCTTCCATGGTCTCTTCACAGACTCTGCTGACTTCATTTGTTCCGGCAATGCTGCTCTTGAATATGGAAAGCAGGATACCCTTTTCATTTCCCAGTCTTACATAACTGTCTTCCGAATTATCTATCACGGTTATGTTGGCAACATCTCCGAGTTTTACATCTCCAACGTTATGTATGTTGACTAAGACAACATCTTCAAGTTCATCTACTTCTTCAAAATTCTGACCGACTTTTATAAGCCATGAATTGTCAAGCTTGTCATCAACATATCCGGCAGGCATCTCAAAGTTCTGCGCATATATAAGTCCTGCGAGCGTATCTAACTGCAAAAGGCTGTCGGCATTTGCCTTTTTAATGGCCTCCGCCTTCTGTTTTTCATAAGTTTTAACCGCATCGTTGTAATCGTCCCAGCCATCGGTTATCTTCTTCTGTCCGTCGGTTATCTGCTTCCAGCCGTCCGCGAGCTGCTCGGTACTGTCGTTTATGGTATCCCAGCCGTCATCTAACTGCTTTTGAGCATCCTCAAGACTCTTTTCGGCAGAATCAAGCTGAAGTTCACTCGATTCAAGTGTCGCCTTGCCCAGAGTAAGCTGTGCATCGGCGCTTCCAAATCCGGCAGCAGCCTCCATCTTAGCCTTCTCTATATCAGCCTCAGTCATACCGCCAAGCTTTTTTTCATATTCTTTGATGATGCCCTTTGTTACTTCGATCTCTACTTCGAGTGCATCGATCTCGGCATTGTAGCTGTCGATCTTTTTTAACTGGCTCTGTATATTTTCTACAAGCTGCTTTATTTCATCCGTACTCTTATCTATGATATCCGATGAAGATATTCCGAGTTTGCTCAGCATCTCCTCGATATTCGGATATGCCGCCACGAGATTCTCGTATTCTTCGGAGGAAATGACACCATCCTGGTTTGCATCGGCACTGATGAATATGTTCACAATGGTCATATAATCAATACCTGAAGCACCATCCGATGCCTGTTGTGCGGCATCTCTTATCTGTTTTAAAGTCTCAAGTTGTGCCTGTTGCTCAACAAGCCTTGCCTTGTAGGCATTTAACTGATTCAGAGCTTCACTTGCAAGTGCAAGCTTATCGTAGGTTTCTTTCTTCTTATCCTCAAGTTCCTGTTTTCCTTTTTCCAGTTCTTCTTTGCTGTCAGCAAGCTTTGATCTGTTTTCGGCCAGTTCATTTTTTCCGTCATCCAGTTCCTTCTGACCATCTATAAGATCCTGCTTACCGTCCTCAAGCTTCTTCTCGGACTTTGCCATATCTTTTTTGCTCTTATTTAATGAGTCCTGAGATTCTTCAAGCTGTTTTTTTGCATCATCCAACTGCTTAACCGCATCGGCAAACGCCTCATCTGTTGATGCGAGGATCTTGTCATTTAATACATCTACTTTTTCTTTATCAAGTTCAACCTGAATTGTCTTTTGGATAAGTCCGAGAGATGAAACGGAAGCAACACCTTCCTGACGTTCGAAAGCAGGTGCGATGTTATCTTCTACAAACTGAGATAATTCTTCGGATGAAACGCCTTCCATGCTGACCGCAAGATACATATTTGCCAGCATGTTGGTACCGATCTCCAAAATAGCCGGCGTACCGCAGTCCTCCGGCAGATACGCCTCAAGGGTATTCAATGCACTGCTGACCTTTACCATGGCACTGTCGAGATTGGTTCCGTCCTGGAATTCAAGTTCCACCATGCCGTAATTCTCATTACAGATACTGTAAATGTTTTCAACGCCGTTTATGGTACCCAGGGCACTTTCCATCGGCTTACAAACTTCTTCTTCGACCTTTTCCGAACTTGCACCCGGATATGTTGTAACAACTATCAGATACGGCAGTGAGATTTCCGGTAAAAGATCAAGCTGCAGCTTTACAAGACTTACCACACCAAGTGTAATAGCCGCAATGACCGCAACCAGAATAGTAAACGGTTTTTTTACACTAAACTTTGACATAAAATTTCTCCTAACGATATGCAAACCGCAATATGCGGATTTTTCGTCGTATCATATGAACATCTGCTCATGTGTTCAAATTTATTATATATAAATGATCCGGAGTGTCAAGTATCACAATACACAAAATTATTAAAAAGCATAACCTGATCTGCCCGGATATTATTGCAAATAAAATGCGTATTTTCGACAAAAAAATAGGGAAATAGCGGTATTTTTATATCCGTATCTCCCCAATCCTCTGTTAGTGTATCATGTAAATGAAATTTTACAATACATCAGATATCAATTTATAAAAATTTTAGAATATCAGCTTCTTGACTTTCGAACGCGCTCTTTGCAGAGCATTATCCGTAGACTTTTCATCTATTCCCAGTACCTTGGCTATCTCAACATATCCCATGCCGGTCATTGAAAGCTCAAGAACCTGCTTTTCCTTCCTGCTCAGGTTCTCTTCAATAGCCTTTTCAAGCGCTTCAACATTTTCTTTATCTATTATCATCTGTTCGGGATTTATGTCAGTTGTGGAAACAACATCAACAGCCACCGCAGAAGAGCCGTCGCTGTCGCCATCTCTCTCCCCATAAAGCGAAACATATGTATTTAGCGGCATATGCTTTTGTCTGCCGGCCGATTGTAATGCATTATACATCTGCCTGCTCACACACAAAGAAGCAAATGTGGCAAATGAAGCATCTCTCCCGGTATCGTAATCCCTCACAGCCTTGAACAGTCCTATCATGCCCTCCTGGATCAGATCTTCCGGTTCCGCTCCGAGAATATACATGGATCTGGCTTTCATCCTGACCATATCCTTATATTTGTCCATGATGACATCGACAAGCTTGTTGTCTCCCTCTCTCATGTTCATGATAAGTTCTTCATCTGTATATTCACTGTATGAATGGTCCAATGTGTACCTCTCAGATCAAATGATCATCACTTTTTTATAGTCATTGTTCTTTGTCTTACTATCTCATAAGCCAAAACGCCTGTTGCTACGGAAGCATTAAGTGAATCTATATCTCCCTTCATGGGAATTGATGCTACCATATCGCATGATTGTTTAACAAGTCTCGAAACTCCCTCGCCCTCATTTCCGATAACAAGTCCGATCGGACCTTTCATGTTAAGATCATACATGGGGGTTCCGTCCATATCCGCACAAACAAACCAAAGTCCCTGTTTTTTCAGATCTTCAATTGTTCTGCTTATGTTTGTTACTCTTACAACAGGCGTATAATTGAGTGCGCCGGCGCTTGTTCTGGCAACAACTGCCGTTAAACCCACGGCTCTGTTTTTTGGTATGATGACACCGTGAGCACCGGCAAGATTTGCCGTTCTTATGATGGCTCCCAAATTGTGCGGATCCTCAATATTGTCCAATATGATCACAAAGGGATCCTCGCCTCTGTTCCCGGCCAGTTTAAATATGTCTTCAAGCTCACTGTATTCATATGCCGCGGTATAGGCTATGACTCCCTGATGTTTCCCTGTTTGGGAAAGCTGGTCGAGTCTCTCCTTTGTGACATACTTAACAAATATTTCATTATTCCTGGCTTCTCGCTTAATGGTCAGGACCGGTCCGTCATTGCACCCGTCAAGAATAAAAAGCTTGTCTATGGGCTTTCCGGCTCTGATAGCCTCAATGACCGGATTTCGTCCTTCTATGATAGTTTCATTTGTATTATTGTCCATAAAACTCCAATCCCGTCAATTCGATCGATCTCTTAATGATCTCCATCATGCGATCCTCTTTGTCCGTAAGATATAAATATCCTATAAGAGCTTCGAATCCGGTTGCTTTTCTGTAATCGGATATTGACGAATTTTTTGCCGACGTATAGGATTTAGCATTTCTGCCTCGCCTGTATATGTCGGCTTCATCCTGTGAAAGATATTCAAGTACCGCTTCCGCACAAGCCGCCTGACTGGAAGCCTTAACTATCTGTGACTTTTTCTTATGAAGACTCTGCGGCTGCCTGTTTGCATGTGCCACAAGAACCGTTCTTATCACAAGATCGTATACACAATCACCTATAAAAGCAAGCGTAAGAGGTGAATATGTATTTATATCCACCTCTCCTGTTGCAAATTCTTTCTTTATTTTATTCAGAAGACTTAAACTCTCTTCCACGTTACACCTTCCCTGGTATCTTCCAATATGATGCCCATTTCAGAGAGCTGTTTTCTTATCTCATCGGCTTTTGCGAAATTCTTGTCCGCACGTGCCTGCTTACGTTCTTCTATAAGCTTTTCAATATCGCTGTCAAGTATCTCTTTTTTCTTCTCCACGATAAGACCGAGTACGTCGCACAGAAGAACAAGCATCTCCTTCATGCGCTTGAAGCCTTCCTTTGTAGATACTTCGATCATGTTTACATTTATATACTTAACAAGTTCAAAGATAGATGAGATAGCCGTTGCGGTATTATTATCATCACCCATGGCCTCTTCAAAACGCATCTGGTATTCTTTCATGCCATCGATGATCGCATATTCATTTCTTGCAAGTGTATCACCCGTAGACATGTCAATGGCATTTTGAAGCTTGGCTACGCAGGTTATGATCCTGTCGAGTGAATTCTTGGCCGCTTCCATAAGTTC
>CACZSE010000007.1 GCA_902783735.1 uncultured Lachnospiraceae bacterium | reverse complement strand
CTTATGTGTTTTATAAATTCAGAAAAAGCGAGAGGATGGCATGCTCAGTCTGTCCTTACGTTCCCGCTAACAACGCTGCCGATGCTGGCATTTGCCGTGTTCTTCTTTGTGAGATATGCAAAAGTTTTGGAAAGCGGCAAAAAGGAGAATGAATTTGACTGAGTTAATATGATAATGCTATAAACAATCGATAATAATACGTCGATATAAGAAACAGAGAACGTGTTTCTCGTATGTCCGGCCTTCAAAGGGAATTGAAGGCAAAAAAAAACTACAAGGAGGTAAGAATTATGATGAACGTATCATCAGCACAGGAAGCGCTTTCGAATTATGTGTCATCGGCCGGTCAGGCTTCAAATACTAAGAAGACCGATGAGATAACGACAAGGAAGGCAAACTACGGAAAGACCGTAGGTGAACCGAAACTGTCTGACAAGGCCGCTGCCTATTATGAAGAGCTCAAGCAAAAATACTCAAAGATGGATTTTGTGCTTGTGAGCAGGGACAAAAAAGATCAGGCAAGACTGATGGCTTCAGGCTTTGCAAATCCTCATAAAACTGTCGTTCTCATTGATGAGGAAAAGATCGAGAAGATGGCAGAGGATGAGAGCTTCAGACAAAAATACGAAGGTCTTATTGAACAGGCATCGAGTGGTCTGTCGCAGCTTAAGAAGCAGATGGATTCCATGGGGGCCGATGTAAAAGGCTACGGAATGACTGTCAATGACGGAGGTACCGCTACGTTTTTCGCAGTGCTCAAGAAATCTTCGGATGCTCAGAAGGAACGTATTGAGCAGAAACGCGAAGAGAAGAGAGCAGAAAAGAAAGCGGAGGAAAAGAAGGCTCAAAAGGAGAAGGAAAAGGAACGGATAGAATCTAAAAAGACTGACATCTTTGATGAGGTGGAAAATGATGACGATGTGGAGATCATTTATGCTTCAAGCGTAGAGGAACTCACAAAGAAGGTGGGGGACTATTTCCAGAACTCAAGGATGAACAGTATCATGACCGATCAGGAGATGATGGTCGGACAGCATATAGATTTCAAGGGATGATATATGTTTTATTTATCCTTATGGATCTGAAAACTATTATAAGGTTTAAATGTGATATGAGCGGTGTAAACGGCTTTGCTGTTTATGCCGCTTAAAAATTTCATAAAACCACTTGACAATATTTTAAACAGGTTTAAAATATAAACCATAAAACGATCATCATGATCCACATGAAAGGGGAAGACCATGAACACAACAGCAAATGAAGCCATAGAAAACATCAATATCATTAAAAGCACCATGGATGAATCCAAGATAAGCTATAAGGGACTTTACAAGCTTTGCCTTACTTTTGGTATATGCAATATTGTTCTGACTCTTGCATCGTACCTGTCGGTAATTCTTGTGTTTAACACACCTGTTCGTACAGAGTTTCTGACATTCAGTACTGTACTTATACATATCTTATCCTTTGCAGTTCCGATGAGTGCTTATATCCTGATATGTAAAACAGAAAAAAAATATAATAACAGATTCTACTTAAGCATAATAGACACATGGGCTGTGATATCTATCCTGTTACCTGTTTTTCGTATTATCATAAGCCTTATACAGTATAATATGATAGATAAAGGGTTATTACCAATGACTGACCCGGCTTATCTTTACTTAGTAAATTCAGGGGATCTGTCCGGCGCAATATTATTCCTGATGATCATTATCATATACTCAAATATATCAAGAAAACCTTATATAAAGATAATTGGGGTGTTCATAATGTTTGTTCGGATGTTTTTTTCAATGGTCGAGCTGTCTTACATGTCGGGTACGACAGACTACGAGACTTTAATGAAGTTTCCCGGATATGAAGTATACACGACGCTTTCAGGCATATTTGCCTTCCTTGTATCCGGTATAGGTTATATAATCATTGGTGTACTTATAAAGAAGAGAGTAGAAGCAACATCTGCAGGTAAAGAATCATGAATATGAATGAGATACCGGAGGCACTCTGTCAGAAACTAAGGATAAAGATCGTCAGTTCTTTAGTCTCTTCTTCAAAGACCTTTAATGAGTTGCTTGATCTGACCCAGACAACAAAGGGAAACCTCAGCGTACAGCTCATGAAGCTTGAAGAATGGCAGTATATCACTTCCGATAAAATAATAGAAAATAAAAAGACCAAAACTACTTACACCATCACCGATCATGGCATGACTCAGTTTGAGGAATATGTAGCGCTGCTAAAAAAGATAATAGAAGAGAGTGTGGGATAGATTTTGATATAAATGAAAGGCAGGAGCGTTCAGTTGACAGATAAGATATATGAAAGAGACAGTTATAGAACAGAGCTTTCGACTGTAGTTACAGATTGTTATGAGGAAGACGAGAAGGTTTACATAAAACTAAAGGAGACCATATTCTTTCCCGAAGAAGGCGGTCAGTATGCGGACAGGGGCACGATAACGTTTGATAACGTGACTGTTAACGTGATAAACGGAGAATTGTTGGGATCTGCTTCCGAGACCGAGACCGATATCAGATATGAGGTCGATGGAAAGATAGATGAGGGGACGACTGTATTATGTAAACTAGACTGGCCTACCCGTTTTGACAGAATGCAAAATCACAGCGGTGAGCATATTCTTTCAGGTCTTATTCATAGCAGCTTCGGATATGATAACATAGGCTTTCATTTAAGTGATGATGAGGCAGTGACACTGGTCGTAAGCGGGATGTTAGATGGTGCACAGATAAGAGAACTTGAAAAACAGGCAAATATGATCATCTATAAAAACCTTCCGATAACCGATTCATATCCTTCTAAAGATGAGATAAAGGATATAGAGTACAGGAGCAAGATAGATATTGCGGGTCAGGTAAGACTTATAACTATAGGTGATGAGAATGAGACTGTCGATGTGTGCGCATGCTGTGCTCCTCATGTAAAACAGACCGGAGCGATCGGGATCATCAAGATCATTTCTTTTACAAAGTTTAAGGGAGGCACGCAGTTAAGTATCCTTTGCGGAAGAAGGGCTCTTGAATACATAGAGCATAACATAGACAATCTCGAGATTGTTGCAAGAGGATTCTCCACACATGCAGATAATGTGCCTAAACTTGTGGAGAGTCTAAAAAATGAGAACATGATGCTTAATTCAAAGATTGCTGAACTCACCGAAAAGATCATCGTTGAGGATATAAAGGCCGGTGTTTATGATAAATGTATATTTACCGACATGGAGCTTTCTGCTGCAAACATGAAGAATATTTACAACGAGTTCATATCACTGCGTGATGGTTTTGTGGGACTCTTTGTCGGAGATGATGAAAGAGGCTACAGATATTATGCCGGGGGAAAGGATATGGATGCAAAAATACTTGCCCGGAAAATGAGGGAGGAACTGGATGCTAAGGGCGGAGGTTCGGCTGAAATGATCCAGGGGAAAGTAAATGTAACCCCAGACAGGATTAACGAGTTTTGGAAAAGCCTGTCTTGAGAGTAATGGAACTTATTCAATGGCTGTGTAAAAATATAAATGATCATAACAAAAATCAAATAGAATAATCTTCTGATATATGAGATAATCTAATAGATGTGTGGTTTATTTCATAAAGGAGATCGATATGTATAATTTTAACTACTATACACCCACAAAAGTTGTTTTCGGAAAAGATACAGAGCTTAAGGTTGCTGAGCTCATAAAGGAGTTTGGCGGTAAGAAGATACTCATTCACTACGGCGGCGGAAGTGTTATCCGTTCAGGTCTTATGAAGAGAGTAACGGATATACTTGATAAAGAAAACATTGAGTACATCATGCTTGGAGGAGCCGTTCCGAATCCCCACTTGGGGCTTGTTTACGAAGGTATAGAACTCTGCAAGAAAGAGAATGTGGATTTTATACTTGCTGTCGGCGGAGGAAGCGCGATCGATTCGGCAAAAGCCATCGGTTACGGAGTGACCAACGGCGGAGATGTGTGGGATTTCTATGATTATAAGAGAAAAGCAAATGCCTGCCTTCCGTTAGGTGTTATATTGACCATTGCCGCAACCGGAAGTGAGATGAGTGATTCTTCGGTGATCACAAAAGAAGAAGGCCTTGTAAAACGAGGCTACAGCAGTGATTATTCAAGACCAAAATTTGCCATCATGAATCCCGAACTGACTATGACATTGCCGGATTATCAGACTGCATGTGGTTGCACAGATATCATGATGCATACAATGGAGAGATATTTCACAAACGGCGGAAATATGGATCTGACGGACGCATTGGCTGAGGGACTTTTAAAGACCGTAAAGGAAAATGCGAAGATACTTGCAAAGGACCCTAAAAACTACGATGCAAGAGCCGAAGTTATGTGGGCAGGAAGCCTTGCTCATAACGGTCTTACAGGATGCGGAAATGATGGCGGAGACTGGATGACTCATAAGCTTGAGCATGAGTTGGGCGGCCTTTATGATGTAGCACATGGTGCAGGCCTTGCTGCTATATGGGGAAGCTGGGCAAGGTATGTCTATAAGAACTGTCTGCCGAGATTTAAAAAGTTCGCGCTTAACGTAATGGAAGTTGAAAATGCGGGAACCGATGAAGAGATCGCTCTTAAGGGTATTGAAGCCATGGAAGATTTCTATCGCGAGATAAACATGCCTACCAATTTAAGAGAACTCGGAGTAAAAGCTACCGATGAGGATCTTGTACTTATGGCTCATAAATGTGCGGTCGGTGTAGGCGGAGAGATGGGCTCTGCAAGAGTTTTGAATGAAGCTGACATGCTAGCTATATTCAGAGCCAGCATGTAGAGAGAATATATACACAGGTGGTATATCCATATGATATATCATCTGTGTTTTTATGTTGAAAACCTGAGCCGGGATCAAAGTTAGGCGGTTCGGCTGAAATGATCCGGGAAAGGACGGAAGACGCGCAGGATAAAATAAGGAAATTCCGGTACAGTATCTCTTGAGGGAAAACATCCGACTGTGCTATACTGATATTTGGATTTGTTTACTGGAACAATGGTTTACATAAGTTTGAGGAACTGGAAACATGAACCAGCATTCACGCTTTAATCTGCCACTTTGTCTTGTAGTTGAAGAAGACATATTTACTCGGACGGATGAGGCAGTAAAAAGATACCTGCCCGAGATCGAGGGAAAGAGATCGCTGATCATAACTGAAAAGTTTCTTCGTGACCTGTATGAAGATATAGTCACCGAGATACAGGCAGACTATAACAATGCTGAGGTATATGAGATCGTACGTGCCGATTTTGATGAAGCGGTAAGTATTGCAAAGAAGATCTGCATAGATGATATAAAGGTGGTCGTGGGATTTGGCGGCGGACGGGTGCTTGATGTTGCCAAATATGCAGCATATGTGAGCAAGGCGGTATATATCTGCCTTCCTACCAACCTTAGCAATGATTCACTTGCGTCTCCGTTTGCGGTTCTCGGAACCGAAGGCGGCAACAGAAAGACTCTTGCATGCAAGATACCTACGGCGATACTGGTTGATACAACGATGATACAGAAAGCACCTCAGATACAGACTCTGGGCGGTATCGGTGATACGATAGGAAAATATACCGCAGTCTATGACTGGGCGTTATCGGCACAGGCTTTGGGAAAGCCGGTAGATGATTTTGCATATTCAATAGCATGGATGTGTTATGATTCCATAGCTCATTTTGATGAGAAAAATGTTAACAGCATCGGTTTTTTGCGTACGCTTGCAAGAGCGCTGGTGATGGGCGGACTCGCAATGGAAATAGCAGGGTCGTCAAGGCCGTGCAGCGGGAGCGAGCATCTTTTCTGTCATGCGCTTGAAGAGTACTATCCTGATATAAAGATCAGTCACGGACTTGCAGTTGCGCTCGGAACGGTAGGCGCTGCGAATTTTCAGGGACGTGACGATATGAAGATGCTTGAGGTGTGCAGAGCCTACGGACTGGACCTTGATCCTGCGAGTTACGGGATAGACAAGGATCTTTTTGCAAATATATGGATGAGGGCTGCTTCAACAAGACCTGACAGAGTGACGATCCTTAATAACACCGAGCTTAACAGAGAATGGCTCGATGAGATATATGAAAGAATGAAGAATAATAAATAATATTAAAGGTGGAGGTTTAGCAAATGACACGAGAAGAGATCATTAAAAGTGTTAGAGAGTATGTTAGGGACGATATGGCTCAGTATGCCATTCTTATCGACAGCCCGTGGGGTTCGGGTAAAACTTATCTGTATGAGCATCATCTGGTAGACGCCGTAACTACGGCAGTTACAGATGGAAGCGTAAGAGAGAACATTTATATTTCTCTGTATGGTATCGCGACCATAGATGCATTGGCAAAACAGCTGATGACCAATTTCATGTTGCATATAAAGTGGAAAAAAGGCAACAATTCAAAGGAAGTCTTAAATGCCGCAAACGGCATGTTCGCAATAGCAAGTAAGGCTGTATCGGTATCTATAAATGACATGGTTTCCATGGATCTGAGTAAATTCAGCACCATGAAGGAACTGAGTAAGGTAAAGAATTTTGTTATCTGTTTTGATGACCTTGAAAGATGTACAATACCGGTAGATGAGGTACTCGGATTTATAGATAACCTTATAGAACACTGCGGTTGTAAGATCATCATCCTTGCCGATGAAGAGAACATAGGTAAGATATATACCAACAGCAATCTGGAACTCAAATACCTTTCATTGCTTATCGGTGGCAAGTCTCTTCTTGGAGAATCAGAAGAAGAGGGCGGCAAGTCACCCAAGAAAAAGGACATCTCTTCCATAAGTGTAGATGATCTTAAAAAGTTAAATGAAAATGTTTATTCGGTAAACTACGTATATAAAGACATTCGCGAAAAGGTAATAGGAAAGACTCTGCCTTATTATCCGAGCCTTAAAGAGACCATTCTGGAAGTTATCAACGGTGATCCTTCAGTGGGCACGGCCGCATATGTCAAGGATGATACATACAGGAAATTCTTACTTGATCATATCGATCGTATAGAAAAATCCTTCATGGATACAGAT
>CACZSE010000006.1 GCA_902783735.1 uncultured Lachnospiraceae bacterium | reverse complement strand
TACAATATAAAGAGGAGATGCGATCTGCATCTCCTCCGATACCTTAAATTTTCCTTATCAATTACTCTTTCCTGTCGGTAAATACGGCAACAGGATCTTGGCAATGTTAGGTACTGTCATAGACTGTAAGCTAACCTTTCCGGGACCTGTGATGGTCGTATCAAACATACCCTCTCCACCGAAAAGCATGTTCTTGACGCCCTTTATCATCTGAACATCCATTGTGCAGCTTTCGTCCATAAGAGCCAGAACGCCGGTATCTATAGTCAGCTTCTCGCCTGCTGCCAGTTCATATTCCTTGCAGTATCCGTCTATCTCAAAGAATGCGACACCGGGGCCCGTAACCTTCTGCATGATGAAACCTTCTCCGCCAAGGAAGCCCTTCTTGGCACTGTTGTTTACATGTGTCTCAAGATTTACTCCGTAGCTTGCACATAAGAATGCGGATTTCTGAGCAATGATGCTTTCTCCTGCAGCAAGTTCTCTTGCAACGATTGTTCCGGGGAAGCTGCTTGCAAATGCGATCTCCGAAGGACCGTTGGCTGTATATGTACTCATAAAGAGACTTTCACCGGAAAGCATCCTTCCGAGCATTTTCCCTGCGCCGCCTTCAGACTTGTTTTCAGTGGTAACATCACCTTTTGACCATGTTCTTCCGCCTGCTTCACTTAAGATCTTTTCACCTGCTTCGAGACTGATAATAAGCACCGGCAGACTTCCACCTTCGATAGTATACTTCATTTTTTACCCTCCTTAGTTTTACTGAAAACCACCATAAAACACCTACATCTTAATATTATCATCACAGACATCGATACACAATAAAAATATGCCATGGAATCTTATCCAAATATGCTTCTTGCACCGATCTTGAATTTGAATGTATTTGTTCCGCCGTACTTTCCTTTGCCTCTGATGGTCACCGAAGCAGTACCGAGAAAACGGTTAGATGAGATAGAAACGATCTCATAATCGTCCTTTCCGAGAGGCTTGTTGTTCATTGTAACAACCAGGTCGGGAATGATCTCTTTGCCGTTGTTGAAACGAAGCTTATCAGGATCCTTCACACTCACCTTGGCAGCCTTGATATCAAAGCCCTTACCAAGTATCTTGTAATAACCCTTTAATTCGTATTTTCCGGCTTTGTAAGGACTCTGAGGACCGCAGTTTACCGTCAGTCTGACTTCGATTATCGTATCGGCAGGTACTACGGCATTAGCGGGTATCTCCTCACCATTTGCCGCATAGCAGTATTTAAAAGCGGTCTTCTTGTCAAACTTATCTATGTCCTTACCCAAAGCAATTGCCTTTGAGTTATCCGTAAGCTTGGGCTCCGACCTGAATGAGCCGGCTTTTTCGCTGTATACCTTATCGACTGAAACAAGGCTTACACACTTTGTGATATCGGCCTTGCCTACAGTGAAGAATTCGGATTTAGAACCCGTATAGTTTCCTTTACCCTTGACTACTACAGCAGGAGCCGATTTTCCGCTGTTTTTATCCGCCACCTTGGCATTGTTCTTATAAGAAAGTGTGTAGTCTATACCTTCGATAAGTGTCTCATTATCAATCTTAACCGTCACTGACTCGGGAACGGCACCTGACTTGCTGTACTGTGCATCGCTTACAGTGATCTTGGCCGAAGATATATTCCTTGCCTTGACGTTTATGACCTTCTTTACGGTTCCCGTGTACTGACCCTTAAACGTAAATACAACATTTACCTTTCCGACAGATCCGTTATCATGTATCTCCACATCATAGTCTTTACCCTGTTCAAGATTTCCAAGAGCCGATGTGAGCTTGACACCGTCAGGAAGTGTATATGCTTTTCCGGTGTATTCCGCATTTGTATTTAAGCCTGTGATCTTTACCTTATTCGCGGGAATACCGCTTATCTCAAGGATCGCAACCTTATCGCCGACATATTTGCCCTTTCCATGAACCGTTACACTGTGCTTTCCGGCAGCTGTTATAATACCGTTCGCATCGGCGTCAGAAGAACTTACGGTAAAGTCTTTACCGTACTCCAGCGATACCTTGCCGTTAAGTACCGCAACCTTTGCTGCTTTTGAGTTGCTGTTATCAAACAGGGCTACAAGGTCATATCCGTTTTTATCATACGGAAGATCCTTAGCCTTGGGGACACTAACCTTTATCTTTGTCATGGCCGTGACCGAGCTATCCTTGGGGTCAACAGTCTTAACCGTTAACTTATCAGCAAAAGTATCCGTAAAGCTTCCCTTACCGATGATACTTATCTCGTATGTCTCTCCTGCAGCTGCCTTGGTATCTGCCGATATCCCGTTTACAAATGAAAGTGTAAAGTCCTTACCTGCCGTAAGCTTCTTTCCGTTAAATGATAGCTGCGGCTTGACCGAACCCAGTTTTGTTCCCGGATTTACACATATGTTCTTTTCAGAGGTGAGTTTTGCCGAATTGATGTCGGCAGCAACAATATCAAAAGCAAATTCTGCCGCCTTCTCATAGTTTCCTTTTCCCTTAATGATAAACAGGGGCGCTTTCTTACCCGCATCCTTAGAAGCAACAGCCTGGTTATTCTTGTATGTAACGGTATAATCGGTATTCTCCCATAATCTTTTAGTAGAATCATATACCTTTATCCTGTCGTTAAATGTTATCTTATCTCCCGTATAGGCAATGGAGAAGTTTATCTTATCATTTAACCTGTACGCCTTACCGTCCAGTGCAAACCACATTCCTTCAGGTACTTCAGACACATCTTTGAATATATCCTTTACTTCCTTATCATTTTCAATATCTCCCCATGACGCAGTTTTAACTGTATATTCAAATGTTGCCACGGCACTGTCTTTATAACCGTCACAGACAGCTATGGCTTTGATCACTACGTTTTTCTCTATTATGATGGCATCATTGTAAATCTTTGTTGTTGCAAGAGGTTTTCCCGCAGCATCATATGACGGGGCAGATCCATCTGTAGTATAGTATATCTTTGCACCGTATACAGATGTACTTAAAAGTACCTTTGTACCCTTATTTACCTCGCCGGGCTTTACAGAAGCCGTCGGTGCCTGCGCTGTGGCCGGAACAGTTACCCTTACAGTACAAGTTGCACTGTATTTAGCGTCGGGTGTTTCAGCCTTGATGACAGTAAC
>CACZSE010000005.1 GCA_902783735.1 uncultured Lachnospiraceae bacterium | reverse complement strand
GATGTGGTTTTCGTGGGAGTTGGCAGCAGAGTCGAGATCTGGAGCAAGGAGAACTGGGAAGGTACAAAACAGTTCGACGATATGGACGAGATCGCCGAGCACATGCAGAATCTGGGATTTGGAATATAAGATATGGAGTTTGAACACAGATCGGTCCTTCTTGATGAGTGTATAGAAGGACTGAACATCAAACAGGGTGGAATATACGTTGACGGAACTCTGGGCGGAGCGGGTCATTCCTACGAGATAGCAAAGAAGCTTAAGGGGAGCGGAAGGCTTATAGGGATAGATCAGGATGAAGATGCCATAAACGCGGCAAAGAAACGCCTTGAAGAGTTTAACAATGTCACCATAGTCAGGAGCAATTACGAAAATATGAGGGCCATACTTGAGGATCTTGGGATCGATAAGGTGGACGGCATATTGCTTGACCTGGGAGTCAGCTCATATCAGCTCGATACGATCGAAAGAGGTTTTTCTTACAAAAACGACGCAGATCTTGATATGAGGATGGACAGACGTCAGAGTCTGACAGCAAAAGAGATAGTCAACACATACAGCGAAAAGGAACTCTTCAGGATAATAAGGGATTACGGTGAAGAAGGGTTCGCACAGAATATTGCAAAGCATATAGTCAGGGCGAGAGAGGGGTCGCCCATTGAAACGACATATGAGTTAAATGAGATCATCAAGGCCGCCATACCGGCCAGGATGAGGGTGAACGGGCATCCGTCGAAAAAGACCTTTCAGGCGATAAGGATCGAATGCAACAGAGAACTGGAAGTCTTACGAAACACCATGGATGATATGATCGATCTTTTGAATGTCGGAGGGAGACTGGCGATCATAACGTTTCACTCATTGGAGGACAGGATAGTAAAATCTGCCATGAAAAAGCAGGAAAATCCATGTACCTGTCCACCAAGCTTTCCGGTGTGCGTATGCGGTAATGTACCACAGGGAAAGGTCATAACAAAGAAACCAATATTACCGGGGGAAAGGGAGAGAGAGGAAAATACAAGGTCAAAGAGTGCAAAACTAAGGATATTTGAAAAAGAGGTGTAACATGGCAACACAGACAAACACGGCAAGAAGAACAGATGCGGGTTTTGTTCGGGGAAATACCGTAAGGAAAGAAGATCTCATTAGAGAGATGAATAAGCCCTATAAGCCTGTCGATGTCAGAGTGGCGAAAAACAGGGCAAGGGCCAAGAAGATGAGTCCGGGATATGTTCTTTTTCTGGCCGGTGCGGTTACCATGGTATGCTTTATGCTCATAAGCTATATCAAGATGCAGGCGGAACTTACCGTGAGCATAAAAAGAGTTGCTTATCTGAAAACGGAGCTCAACAACCTCAAATTGTCTAACGACGAGGAGCTTGAACGCATAGAAAGCAGTATAAATCTTGAAGAGATCAAGCAAATTGCTGTAGAAGAATTGGGTATGTCCTATGCAAAAGCCGGACAAGTTGTTACAATATCAGATGAGGGGAGTGACTATGTAAGGCAGTTAAGGGACCTGCCGAATGAATAGGGGCATTCTGTTTTGAAAAGCGAGAAAAGAGTAAAAAGAGTCAGAAGGATCCGGGTCGATAACGGACTCAATAAAGATATGCAGGCAAAGCTGGTGATACTGTTTATATTGGTATTACTGGCTTTTGTGGGTTTAGGTATAAAGCTGTTCACCATCACCAGAGATAACGGCGAAAGATATAAAAAACAGGTACTCAGTCAGCAGAAATACAATTCGATAGTCCTGCCGTACAAAAGAGGGGACATACTCGATTGCAAAGGAAGTAAGCTGGCAACGTCGGAAAAGGTATATAACATGATCGTTGATGCTAAGGTCATGCTCTCAAAGGAAGAAAGCTTGGAAGCTACCATGGATGCATTAAGGACCGCGTTTCCGGGGCTTGACATAGCTGCCATAAGAAAACATGTTACCGAGAATCCTTCGTCTCAATACTATATTGTGAAAAAACAGCTCACTTACGATGAGATCAGTCCTTTCCTTGAGATGGACAATAACAATGAAGATTATCCGGATATAGCCGGAGTATGGTTTGAGAACGAATATAAGAGGATATATCCGAACAACACTCTTGCATCTGATGTGCTTGGCTTTACGGTTCGCGGAGAAGGCGGACAGTATGGACTTGAGCAATACTATAACGATGTGCTGGAAGGAATAAACGGAAGAGAATACGGTTATCTTAATGAGGATGAGACTCTTGAGAGAACCACCATTCCTGCCACCGACGGGTACAATATAGTCACGACTATAGATGCGAATATTCAGCAGATAGTAGAAAAGTATCTGTATCAGTTTAATGAAGAAAACAAAAATGCGGCCAGAGACGGAAACGGTGCAAACAATCTCGGTTGTATCATCATGGATGTGGATACCGGCGATGTACTTGCCATGGCCAGCTATCCGAATTTCGATCTTAACAATCCCAGAGACACGAGCAGACTCATAGGAATGAAAAAATCGGAGCTTAACGGCACGATACCTTATGATGCCGTTGTTCTGACAGAGTCAAATATAGAAGAAGAACTGGCTGATGAAGAGATTAAGAATGCCAACCTGGCAAACCTTTGGAAGAATTTCTGCATAAGTAATACCTATGAGCCGGGGTCGACGTATAAACCGTTTACCGTCGCATGCGGACTTGAATCCGGAAAGCTTACGGGAGAAGAGTTTTATACCTGTAACGGTGCTCTTCAGGTATCCACTCACAATATCAAGTGTCATAACTATAAAAAAGGCGGTTGCGGCACTCTCAGCGTAAAAGGAGCCGTGGAGAACTCGTGCAACGTTTCATTTATGCTTATGGGCAGACAGATAGGTTCAAAAACATTTTTGGAGTATCAGAGTAAATACAACTTCGGCTTAAAGACCAATATAGATCTTTACGGAGAAGCCAGAACCGATTCTCTCATATTTACCGGAGATACCATGGGAGAGACAGAGCTTGCGACGTCTACCTTCGGACAGGGCTTTAATGTGACCATGATACAGATGGTGACGGGATTTTGTTCACTCATAAACGGCGGATATTACTACGAACCCCATATGGTCAGCAAGATAACCGCTTCCGACGGATCGGTTGTTAAGAATATAACTCCCAGAGTTTTGAAACAGACTATTTCGGAGCAGACCTCTTCAGAGATCGTGGACTACTGCATAGGTGTTGTTGAGGAAGGTACCGGAAAAGAAGCAAGACCCGCGGGTTACATGATAGGCGGAAAAACGGGAACCGCGGAAATGGTCCCTCGTGACAGGACGAACTATCTGTTGTCCTTCATGGGATTTGCCCCTGCGGATAATCCGCAGATCGCAATTTATGTTGTGGTTGACAGACCTAACTCATGGGTTCAGGATAATGTTGGATTTGCCAGAAAACTCTGCAGACAGATCCTTACTGAGGTTCTTCCCTACATGAATATCTATATGACGGAAGAATTGACGGAAAAGGAAGAAGCCGAGCTGGCAGAATTGAACATAGCAATAAAAAGAGCTGATGTCATTGACGATGAGGAAGCGGCCGATGAAGCGCAGGCAACCCCGGAAGTTGATGAGAATGGTAATATAGATGCACACGGAGGAGATGTCACATCTTCAAATCATGTTACCGACGAGGAGATGCAGAGCGACGATGTGGAACTTGCACCCCTTACAGGAAATGTATTAAATGTAGAGACCGGCGAGCCGGTGAAAGAAGGCGCAGATGAAGTTCCGTACTAAGGATCAGGATGGAGCAAAACCGTATATAGATTACAGCCTGATTTTTATAACGCTGTTTTTAGTGGCATTTGGACTTGTAATGGTATATTCTACCAGTTCATATGATGCTTCGATGTCGGTACTGACCAACAACGATCCGGCTTATTATCTGAAAAAGCAGGCAGCTGCATCTGTTTTTGGCTTTGTGCTCATGGCGGTTTTCGGGATAATTCCCTATAATACGTGGGAAAAGGTATCCGGAATGGCTTATGCGGTTTCCGCGATACTTATACTGCTGGTACTTACACCGCTCGGATATGAGGCAAACGGTGCAAGAAGGTGGCTCAGACTCGGAATATCCATTCAGCCCGCCGAGATCGCAAAACTTGCCATGATCATATTCGTGGCAGGACTCATATGCAAATTAAAAGATGACATAAACACAAGGAAGGGCATGATCATCGTTCTTGCCCCTCCGGCTCTTATATGTCTCCTGGTCTGGCAGATAACGGATAACTTAAGTTCGGCGATCATCATATTCGGAATATCGTTTGTAATGCTGTTCATAGCCAGCAGAGATTATAAGAAGTTTGCGATATTTGCCGCAGCTGCGGCCGCACTTGCCGCATTGTTGGTATATGCCATAACTAAAGCTGCAGGCTCTAATAAATTCGGATTCAGAGGAGACAGAGTTCTTGCATGGCTCGATCCCGAAGCATATGCATCGGGAAAAGGCTTCCAGACTCTGCAGGCTCTCTATGCAATAGGCTCCGGCGGCATTTTCGGAAAAGGTCTCGGACAGAGCATTCAAAAACAGGGATTTTTACCTGAAGCGCAAAATGATATGATCTTTTCGGTCATATGCGAAGAGCTTGGATTGTTTGGAGGTATCAGTATAGTCCTGCTGTTCGCATTACTGTTGTGGAGACTCATGATCATCGCAACCAATGCTACCGATCTTTACGGAGCTCTTTTGGTGGTCGGCGTCATGGCTCATATTTCCATTCAGGTTGTATTAAATATCGCGGTTGTTACCAACACGGTTCCGAATACCGGAATATCACTGCCGTTTATAAGCTACGGAGGATCTTCGATAATGTTTCTGTTGATCGAGATCGGACTGGTTAACAGCGTGGCGCGTAAGATAAGATTTTAGCTCATGGAACAGAATAAAAAGAAACGTAGAAAGAAGAAAGTCAGGCGTTCATCTGAAAACAGGCCAAAACTGTTTAAAACGGTTTCGTTTAAGCCTCATATAAATTTCGGCACACATACAATTAAGATACTTGTGATCATAACGGCTGTGGTAATGCTGCTTTTATGTGCATTTTTGTACATAGTAAAAACATATACCGTAGATAAGATCATTGTTGAAGGCAGTACTCATTACAGTACCGAAGAGATAAACAGGATGGTCATAGGTGATGGCTTTTTGGCGAAAAACTCATTGTTACTGTCTTTGAAATACAGAAACAAAGAAATAAAGGATGTTCCGTTTATTGAAACAATGAGCGTGCGGATCCTGTCGCCGACTTCCATAAAGATCACGATATATGAAAAAGCCATTGCCGGATATGTTGAATATATGGGTCAATATATATATTTTGATAAGGATGGTACGGTGGTAGAATCTTCGGATATAAAGACAGAAGGGATCCCTCAGGTCATGGGCATGAAGTTTGATCATGTCGTGCTCTGGGAAAAACTGCCGGTTTCGGACGAGGAGATATTCAAGAACATACTGGATGTCTCGCAGCTGCTCGCCAAATACGAAATAAAAGTTGACAGGATCTATTTTGATGATGATTACAATGTGACTCTGTATTTTGATCAGGCAAGAGTTAAACTGGGAAGTTTTGACAATATTGACGAGAAGATAATACGCCTTAAGGCGATATTACCTGAACTGAAAGGCAAAAAAGGAGTTTTAAAACTCGAAAACTATACAGTCGAATCGGGATATGCCTCTTTTGAGGAAGATGAATAGAATTTTTTAAAAACCGCAAAAAAGCGGTTGCGTTTAGCATAAAATAATTATAAACTATAGTGTGTGACGTTATGTGGGGCAAAGGAGGAAAGAAGCTTTGTTAGAAATTAAGACTAATAACGCAGAGGCTGGAGCCAAGATACTTGTCATAGGTGTCGGCGGTGCCGGAAACAATGCGGTCAATCGTATGATTGAAGAAGCTATAGGTGGAGTTGATTTTATTGGTGTTAACACAGATAAGCAGGCATTACAGCTTTGTAAAGCTCCCAAATTGCTGCAGATCGGTGAAAAACTCACAAAAGGTCTCGGAGCAGGTGCAAAACCCGAGATCGGAGAGAGAGCCGCAGAAGAGAGTTATGATGAGCTCACAGCAGCAATACAGTCATATAACATGGTATTTGTTACCTGCGGTATGGGCGGCGGAACCGGAACGGGTGCAGCTCCCATAGTAGCAAAGATAGCAAAGGATATGGGCATCCTCACGGTAGGTGTCGTAACAAAACCTTTCAGATTTGAAGCCAAGACCCGTATGAACAATGCTCTTGCAGGTCTTGAGAAATTAAAAGAAAGCGTTGATACGCTGATCGTTATCCCTAATGATAAGATATACGAGATAGTAGACAGAAAAACGACCATGCCCGATGCTCTGAGAAAAGCCGATCAGGTTCTCCAGCAGGCAGTTCAGGGTATCACCGATCTTATAAATGTTCCTTCGGTTATCAATCTTGACTTTGCTGATATCCAGACAGTCATGAGAGATAAAGGTATCGCTCATATCGGTATCGGTGAAGGAAAAGGAGACGACAAGGCCATCGAGGCTGTTAAGCAGGCCGTTGAATCTCCGCTTCTTGAGACGACAATCACAGGTGCTACGGATGTCATCCTTAACGTTACCGGTGATATATCTATGTTCGATGCCGACGATGCGGCAAACTACATCCAGTCGCTTACAGGTGCGGATATCAATGTAATCTTCGGATGCATGTATGATGCAAGCGAACCCGATACATGTAAGATCACTGTTATCGCAACCGGTATTGAACAAAACGTTACAGGAGCCGGCAATAAGATGTTTTCTATGCCGGGATCTTTACCTTACGGTCAGGGTCAGAGACCCGTTCAGCCCGGAGTTAGACCTGCAGCAGCAACAACTGCTATTCCCAGACAGACAGTTGTACCCGGAGCTACAGGAACCATCCCCACACCAAGAACAAACTTTACGTCACAACTTCAGCGTCCTGCAGATATCAAGAGTAAGGTAGAAGAGAATCAGCTTAAGATACCGGATTTCCTTCAGAAGAAATAAGAAAGACTTTTTTCTCCCCGCAGTTGCGGGGAGTTTTTTTGTGCATCAACACAAGTTACATAATGTTTATGTATTTATATAAAAATTTGTACTATATAATGTGATCATCCCCTAAAAATAAGCTTTTTTCTGCAAAATATAGTATAAATAGAGTTGACATAAAGAAAATTATAACTTATAATTATGTCAATTAATGTATAGAACATTTAGTTTTCATTTTTTATCTTAGGCGGAGGTGAAAGTATGAAGTGCCCATTTTGTGGTCATGAGAACACCAGAGTTATTGATTCAAGACCGGCAGAAGACAATAACTCTATCAGAAGGCGTCGTGTGTGTGACGAGTGCGGAAAGAGGTTCACAACATACGAGAAGGTAGAGACCATTCCGTTGATTATCATTAAAAAG
>CACZSE010000004.1 GCA_902783735.1 uncultured Lachnospiraceae bacterium | reverse complement strand
CCGTTTCCGCCGGAAAATGCATAAACCCATTCGAAGCCTTCGGGGTTCCTGTCCAAAACATGAAATGCCGGAAGCTTATTATATAAAGAATTTAATTCTTTTTCGAGATTTTTCTCATCCTGTCCCAAAAATACGAGTTTCTTACCGGGTCTGGCCATAAGCAAAGACATTGTAGCCCTCTTTACCTTTAATTTTTCAGAATCCTCGTATGCGATGTAATCGTAGAAGCCGGCACCCTGAGCAACTCTGTCAATATCGTAATCATTTGCTTCGAGGACATCCTCTTTCGAGATCGTAAGTATATAATCCTCACTGTAGGCATAGGCCATGTTATCCGTTATCTTTCTGATATCACATTCGCTGTCACGCAAAAATGAAAGATAATCCTCGGAAAAACCATTGTCCCATATGAAATCGAATCCAAGTCCGTCTTCCTTTACCGGATAAGTCACCTTGGGGAACATGCAGGTTTCCTTGGTAGTCGTAATGATACCGGGATTTTTCTTATGGAAAGTAACATTTATCCGCTGTAAGAAATCTATGGCTTCAAGGTTTTCATTCCCGCCATACATATTCGGTATCCATTCACCCTCGTTCTTACCGTAATCAAGGTAGAGCAAGGTGCTTATCTCTTCGATATGCATACCGTCAATATGAAACTCATCGAACCAGTATGCAGCATTTGACATAAGATAAACGTTTACCTGTTCTCTTGCATAATTGAAGTTATATCCGAAGATCAGATTGTAACGCTTTCTTTCATCAAGATGTCCGTAAAGATATGTTCCGTCAAAAACACCAAGACCGTTTTCGTCGGGTGAAAAACAGGTTGGATTCCATCTGAAAAGAACGCCGATATTACGTGCATGCATCTCATTTACAAGTTTCTTAAGATTACCTGCGCCAAGTCCCTCATTAACACAGTAAAAATGATCGGTCAATGCATTTATAAGAACATGAGTATATCCTACCTCCTGTACATAATCTGCCAGTTCGGTAATGTTTTTTGCATCAAAAGATTCTACTTCCTCATTCCACAGATCCGAATCAACCTCAAAGATGTTGAGCACTTCAGGCTTGGCCGACTTCTTTCTGGTCTCAATATATGTCTTGTCTGTCCATTTGAAGCCTACATTTTTACATACTACAGAATGATCGTCCTTTATCTGCGTTGAATAAGGGTCGAGTTTTGAATAGACCGCTCCTCCCTTTGCACAGATCTCATAGAGATATTCACATCCGTAATCAAGTTCCGGGACAAACAAACTGAAGATCCCTGTCTTATCGTCAAACATCATGGGATGAGCATGTCCGTCCCAGTTATTGAAGTCTCCGACAACGGATACTCTTATCGCATTGGGCGCCCAGACTCTGAAAACAACTCCGTTCACTCCGTCAATGGAAATCTCATGACTTCCCATGAAACGATATGAATCGAGGCTTGTTCCTTTATTCCATGCATTTGCCTCATCCTTCGTAAGATTTACATCATATATGTAAGGGTCATGTATCTGCGCCTGCTTACCATCCTTATAAGTCACTTTATAGACATAGTCCCTTCTGTCCTTTCCTACAAGCGCTATAGCAAAAAAGCCTGCTTCATCCGCCATTTCCATGGGATATGTCTTCTTATCGTCAGATATGCACAATGTTACAGATTCGGCTGTCGGTATAAACGTCTGGTATAAAGTATATGCAGATACGCTGTGTCTGCCCAGTATAGTCTGCGGATTTCCTTCCTCACCGTAAACTATCGCCTCGATCTGAGGCCAGCTCATCATCTTATACAGTTTGTCTTTCATGTCCTTCTCCTTCAAAAAATGTCGTATGTTAAATATTCAAAGATCATCTACAAACGAGCATTATATTTCATGTAAAAATATGCCGCTGCGAAGCTTTGGCTCAAACCAGGTTGATTTGGGCGGCATGAGGCGTCCTTCGTCGGCTACCGCAAAAAGCTCTCGGATGCTTGTCGGATACATTGCAAATGCGACCTTACAATCCGATGCACATCTCTTTTCAAGCTCATCGAGTCCGCGGATACCTCCCACGAAGTCGATCCTTGAATCGGTTTTGGGATCTTTTATGCCCCAGATCCCGTCTAAGATATATTTCTGAAGTATTGCAACATCAAGTCCATCTACTGCATCATTGCTCGTGTATTCGGGTTTAAACGTAAGCTTATACCATGTCCCTTCCATGTACATGCCAACTTCACCCTTAGCCTGCGGTTTATACTGAGAATCTTTCTTTTCGATGGTGCAGTATTTTCCGATAAGCGCCATGAGTTCATCGTCGCTCTTATCCGCTTTATCCTTAAGGACTCTGTTATAGTCCATGATCTCAAGCTGATTGTCCGGGAAAAGAACCGACATGAAGAAATCCGACTCACTGTTTCCGTTTGACTTTCCTTCGGCTCTTCTCTTAAGTCCTACCTTAACGGCAGATGCACATCTGTGATGCCCGTCCGCAATATATATCGCATTCATCTTTTCAAAACATTCCCTTACAAATGCGATATCGCTGTCATCGTCTATGACCCATACTCTGTGAGTCACCTCATCATCGCTTGTAAAATCGTATACCGGTTCAGATGCAAGCTTCTTATTCATGAATGCATCTATATCATCGTTTGTACAGAAAGAAAGGAAGATCGGACCCGTCTGCATATTGGTCCTGTCTATATGATTGATCCTGTCCTGTTCCTTTGCGGCAAGAGTATTCTCATGCTTTTTAATGATCTTGTTTTCATAATCATCGATCGAAGCACAGCCAACGATCCCCGTCTGTTTACGACCCTTCCATTCTTCCTGATAAAGGTAATAGCACTCCTTTTCATCCTGAACAAATCTGCCTTTTTCGATCCATGCACGGATCATCTCATTTGCCTTATCGTATACCTTATCATCATAGGTTGAGACTTCGTCGCCAAATTGAGTCTCTGCTCTGTCTATTCCCAAAAAACTTAAAGGATTCTTCTCGACTACAGCCTTTGCCTCTGCCCTGTTATATACATCATAGGGCAATGCCGCGATCTTATCTTCCAGTCCTTTCGCCGGTCTGTATGCCTTAAACGGTTTGATATTTGCCATGTTTTTTTCCCTCTCTTTGTGTGTGAAAGTATTTGTATATCTGTGAAATTTTCTAGTTTCAGACGTCCACAGCGTCGGTACTTAGAGCGTGTATTTTACGCTCTTATGTACCGCTACGCGAGGATATAGCGCAAGCGGTCTGAAATAGAAAATTTCACAGATAATGAAAACTTTCTCAGACACTCCAAACGCACGGTCAAATAATATGTAAATAAATATCAGTACTGGGGCATCTCAGGCTGTGCGAATGTGCCCTTGAACTCGTCGTTCATTTTGTTCTCATATGAGATAGCACGTTCGGTCGCAAGATCCATGTAGCGTATGAATGTATCTTCAACGCTCATTTTGTGCTTCATGGCCAGTTCCTGAAGGATTGGTCTTAGCTTCTGAAGCTGCTCCGATATCTGTACCTTCTGAGGATCGATGTCGGGCATAACCTTATCTGCATATTCCTGGATCGTGTTTAAAAATTCAATATCCTCTGCTGTCATAGTATTGCTCCTTTATGAATTAATTCTAATATCAGACTTTATTGACAATTCTCAAATTATCTTCACAATGCGTATCAAATTTTATCATAAATCAGTCATTTACTCAAGTAAGCAGGACCGATCACAGTCCATGTAAAAAAATGGATTCATATTAATTCTAAATTATAAATCTTAACTCCAACAATGATATAATGATCTTATATAAATAAAAAGGAGGTATCGCCATGCCTGCACCTGCCGGTCGTAACAGCCTCGGTCCCCGAGGATTTCTTACAGATGAAGAAAAGAATGATCTTCCAAAAGTGGACGCTGCGCTCTTGAAACGAATATTGTCATATTTAAAGCCTTACGGACTTCAGTTTGCTTTTGTTTTTATTGCCATACTACTGTCGGCTGTGATCGGATTACTCCCGTCGATCATAACGGGTAAGATCGTTGATGAAGCTCTCATAAATAAAGATATGAGTCTGCTCATAAGGCTCTTGTTCATGGCATTTGCGACTCTGATCACATCACAGGTCATAGGTGTCCTTGAATCTTATATAAACGCATGGATATCGCAGCGTATCATTTTCGATATGAAAAATCAGATGTATCATCATCTTCAATACATGCCCCACTCATTTTTTACTACCGAAAAGCAGGGCGATATCATCACCAGGATGAACACCGATATAAGCGGTGTCAGTACCGTCATCTCAAATACACTTAAAAGCATTGTAAGTAATTTTGCTACTGTCATCACGACACTTGTCGCACTGTTTACCATGAGCTGGCAGCTTGCGATCGTCGGGATTATAATCATCCCCCTTTTAGTTCTGCCCACAAAGCGTGTAGGCAAGAACCAGTGGAAGATCCGGACCGATTCACAGGAAAAGAACGATGAAATGAATCAGCTCATAAACGAGTCACTCAGCGTCAGCGGTTCGATGCTTGTAAAGCTTTTCACCAGAGAGGAAAAGGAATATGAACGTTTCGTTAAGGTAAATGAGGAAGTTACCAGGTTAAATATGCGTGAACAGCGAAGCGGAAGCTGGTTTAGGGTTATCATGGGAATGTTTACTCAGGTTGGTCCTCTTTTAATATACTTCGCCGGCGGATATCTGATCATATCAAGAATAGATGAAGGTCTAACGGTCGGAACCATAACAGCTATGGTTGCACTTATTAACAGATTGTATCGTCCCATAAACGACCTTTTAAACATACAGGTGGATTT
>CACZSE010000003.1 GCA_902783735.1 uncultured Lachnospiraceae bacterium | reverse complement strand
GTTGTAAATAAGTTCCCTCGTATGATCAGGGATCTTCAGAAAAAGCTCAATAAGAAGATGGAACTGTACATGTCCGGTGAAGAGACAGAACTTGACCGTACGGTTGTTGATGAGATCGGTGATCCTCTGATGCATCTGTTGCGTAACTCTGCCGACCACGGTATTGAAAATGATGTAAACTTAAGAAAGCAGAGAGGAAAGCCGGAAGCAGGAAGTATCTGGCTCGATGCATATCAGGACGGTAACAATGTTGTCATCGAAGTAAGAGATGACGGTAACGGTATAGATGTTCAGGCAGTAAAAGCAAAAGCTATAGAAAGAGGAACCATTACGGAAGAGCAGGCTGCAAGCATGAGCGATGCGGAGATCATCAATCTCTTATTCCTTCCCAGCTTCTCAACCGCAAAGCAGGTTAGTGATATTTCCGGAAGAGGCGTCGGCCTTGACGTAGTTAAGAGCAAGATCGAATCCCTGAGCGGTGAAGTAGGTGTTAAATCCGTATTCGGTGAGGGAAGCAAATGGACCATCAGACTTCCTCTTACACTTGCCATCATCCAGTCTCTCATGGTCGTTATCGGCGGTGAGAAATATGCGATACCTCTCGGAAACATTCAGACTATCGAGAGTATAGTTCCCGATGAGATCAAGACGGTTCAGCAAAAAGAAGTTATCAACTTACGTGGAAGCGTCATCCCGATCATCAGACTTAACGAAGTCCTCGGATGTGAATCTACAAGAAAGCCTGAAGAAGATTTCGTAGTAGTTGTTGTCAAGAAGGGCGATGTACAGGCAGGTCTCGTGATCGATGAACTTACGGGACAGCAGGAGATCGTTATCAAGTCCTTAGGCAGATACATTAACAAGAGCAAGGTGATAAGCGGAGCCACCATTCTCGGAGACGGTGAAGTGGCACTCATTATCGATCCAAATGCGCTGATTTGATGAAAGAGAGGACCTGACATGAACGAAGTAAAAGTTTTTTCTGAGGCTACTCAGTATATTAAGATTTCGGTAGGAGAAGAGTTCTACGGTATAGATATCGGCATCATCGACAACATTGTCCGCATGCAGAGGATCACGAGAGTTCCCAATGTTGCTCCCTATATCAAGGGTGTGATAAATCTTCGTGGTGAGATCGTTCCCATCATGAATCTGAGACTTAAGATGGGACTTGAGGAGATCGAATATACCAAGACAACAAGGATCATCATCATAAAGACGGAAAGTTTCGGAAAGATCGGTCTTATTGTAGATGCCGTCAAGGAAGTTGTAGCTCTTGAGGAGGATCAGGTTGAGAAGCTTCCTTATGACAATACCGACGAGAATCATTTTGTAAATGCTGTAGGAAAGGTGGATGAAACGCTTGTATCTATCCTGGATATAAATGTTGTCCTGTATGATAAGCAAAGCAAGGAGGAAGCATAAATGGCAGATATGTCGATCGAAAGCATTACCTCTCAGTACATGGATGTGCTTGCAGAACTTGGCAACATAGGTGCCGGTAATGCGACCACTGCTCTTGCTTCACTTCTTCAGTCAAAAGTCGACATGAAGGTTCCGCAGGTCCGCCTGCTGGATTTTAAGGATGTCGGCGCGATAGTCGGAGGAGAAGAACAGGAGATAGTCGGCTCGTATTTGGGCGTAGAAGGAGATATTACAGGCAGTATACTGTTTTTGGTTAAGAAGGATGTAGCCATGCATCTGGTAACAAAGATGATGATGGGATATGCCAGCGGAGAGTTCGGAGAGATGGAACAGTCCGCATTTAAGGAAATATCCAATATCATCACGGGAGCTTACCTGAATGCATTGTCAACCATGACAAATATGTGTATATATCCAACCGTTCCGGATCTGGCCGTTGACATGGCGGGAGCGATCCTGAGTGTTCCGGCGATACAGTTTGGTATATACGGAGACAACGTCTTGTTGATACAGTCGCAGATTTCAGATGAGATCGATATAGACGGATTCTTCATTATGGTACCTGATATAGAATCTTATGAGAAGATCTTAAGGGCACTCGGATTGGTTCAGTAGTGAGGAAAAACGATGGTAGTTAAGGTGGGAATGGCTGATCTGAATATCTGCGCCGCCCCTGACAGTATAATCACCCTGGGACTCGGGTCATGTGTTGGAGTTGTCCTATGGGATCCGTCCACTAAGGTTTGTGGCATGGTACATGTCATGTTGCCGGATTCCACATCCATTTCGCAGAATTCCAACAGGGCAAAATTTGCCGACACGGGTATGGATGATCTGTTAGATAAGGTTCTGCTCGCAGGTGCGTCAAGGAATCGCCTGGTTGCAAAGATAGCCGGCGGAGCACAGATGTTCACAGTTAATACTAAGTCACCGACGTTGATGATCGGTGCAAGAAATGTCGAGGCCGTAAAGAAAAAGCTTTCTGAACTCAGAATAAAGCTTTTGGCGGAAGATACGGGAGATACATACGGCAGGACCGTAGAGTTTTATCCCGAAACGGGAGAGTATCATATCAGGGCTATCGGCAGAGAAGGAAAGATCATATAAGGAAAAAAGATGAGCACCAGACTGAAATTGTTACCGGCTTTTGTCATGCTTCTGGCAGGAGCTTTTACCAGTATAATCACATTTATCGTTCGTTATTCCATGAAGAGTGCGCTTGTGATATTACTGGTGGTACTTTTGGTGTTCTACATATTAGGAACAGTTTTGCAAAAACTCATTTTTAAATTTGAAGAAGCAAACAAGCCACAGGAAAGCGAAGAGGAAGAAGAGGAACAGCTGCCGCCGGAAGGCACTGTGGTAGAGAAGGATGAAAGCGAGATCAATCCGGATTCCGGTTCGGTCGCAATGGATCTGGGTAACAGACCGCCGGTGGACAGATAAGTCTCATATTGATGGGGTTACAATATGGACGATAAGGCAAGAGAGAGACTTTGGTCCGATTACAGCAGGACTAAGGCAACAGACTTAAGAGAAAAGTTAATATTGGAATATGCACCATTGGTAAAGATCGTAGCCGGGCGTCTGAGCATGTATCTCGGATACAATGTTGAATATGATGATCTTGTAAGCTACGGCATTTTCGGGCTTATAGATGCGATCGATAAATATGACCTGAATAAGCAAAACAAATTTGAGACATATGCCTCTTTGCGTATAAGAGGAGAGATACTGGACCAGATCCGAAAGATGGACTGGATCCCGAGAACTGTCAGACAAAGACAGAAGCAGATAGATACTGCCATAAGAGAGATCGAATCGCTTACCGGTAAAAATGCGACCGATGAAGAGATAGCTGAAAAGCTGGGGATCTCTCAGGATGAATATAATGACTGGCAGTCTCAATTAAAGATCACGAACGTGGTATCGCTCAACGAATTCATGGAACAGGGAAGTGATGTTCCCAACGGCCGCGGTACCAGTTCGCATTTTGCAAGTCCTGAAGAGCATTATGAAGAAAATGAACTGAAGGAAGTGCTCAGAGATTCTCTGAATCTGTTAACCGAAAAGGAAAGAAGAGTTATCGAACTCTATTACTATGAAGATCTTACGCTTAAGGAGATCAGTGTCATACTTGAGGTTTCGGAATCAAGAGTATCTCAGCTTCATACCAAGGCTTTGACCAGGATGAAGGACAAGATGGGAAAGTATATGGGATTATTTGCAGGAGCATAAAGGGTGAATGGATATTTTCAGTTGATCGGAAAAGATGGTCAGACCTATATCAGGTTGGTACCACCCACCGATGGTGGAGAGCGCCTGGAAGTTTCCGACGTGATCGATTATCTCAATTTTCATCGATTGATGTTTGATCTTCCTTCGCTGAATAAAGCGGTCTCCGAGTTAGCGTCAGACGAGACGGTCGTATTATTGAATAAAGATGAACTGATCCCCATCAACGAGGAACTGTTCTTAACTATAGACGCCGACAGGATGTGTGCCCGGGGGCGTTTTACTTGTGCGTCCGATAAAGGACAGAACATAACAAAGGACGAGATATTGTCTGATCTGAAATATAACGGTGTCAAATTCGGTATAGATGAGCTGGCCATTGATTTTTATCTCATGAGCAGGATGTATAACCAGGAGATAATACTTGCAAACGGACAGCCCCCCATACAGGGAAAAAACGCATCCATAGAATATTTCTTTAACACAGATCTGCATGTAAGACCCACTTTAAATGAAGACGGCTCGGTAGACTTCTTTAACCTCAACATCATCAATCATGTTGAAGAAGGTCAGCTGTTAGCAAAGCTTACCAAGGAAGTTCAGGGGACACCCGGAAAAGATATCATGGGTGGTGTCATTCAGCCTGCAAAAGTTAACAGAAAGATACTTAAATATGGTAAAAACATCACATTAAGTGATGATGGAACAGAGCTTTATTCACAGTGCAACGGTCATGTTATGCTGACAGGAGGAAGGGTCTTTGTCGGAAATGTCATGGAAGTTGAAAATGTGGATACGGCCACAGGAAATATAGTATATGAGGGAAATGTCTGTGTTAACGGAAACGTCTGCTCAAACTTTTCCGTAAAAGCTAAGGGAAATGTTGAGGTAAAGGGTGTAGTCGAAGGCGCTACCATCGAGGCAGGCGGAAACATAACCATTGCCAGAGGCATGAACGGCATGGGCAAGGGTATTCTAAAGTGCGAAGGTAATGTCATTGCAAAATTTATCGAGAACAGCACGGTTGAAGCACATGGTTATGTGGAGAGCGGTTCCATCATGCATTGCAATGTCGTAGCAGGTACAGAGGTTCATGTCGGAGGAAAACGTGGTTTCATTTCC
>CACZSE010000002.1 GCA_902783735.1 uncultured Lachnospiraceae bacterium | reverse complement strand
ATTTTTTTCCAGAAAACATCCCCTTGCAATTCTTTATTCTTCTCCATCTCATCAAGCATCTCATTCATTATATCCGTCTTAAACAACATATGCTCTGATATAAAAGACTTTGCTATAACCTTCCGCATTCCCGGAAATAATCTGCTCAATGTTTCAAAATATCCTTCATGTAATTCCGCTTTAAGATCAAAATATGGTTTTCCGCTTCTCTCCTGAAACATTTCTATTCTGCGACAGGGTATGGTATCCCCATCCCATACCAGATAATAATCATCCGCACATCCACGCGCATACTGCATCTTTAAAAACTGCTGGTAATACCAGCCTGTTATTCCCCGCGGTAACTCCTGCCCTTTTAAGAGAGTTTTAAGGCGTTCCTCCATGCAAGAGTGAACCTCATCAAAAGGGATGATGTTATCCTCATCTATCCAACTGATAAGATCACCTTCCGTCTCACACCACCGGCTGACCAGCGCACCAAGTTCCCTGTTTCCAACAAAACTGAGTTTTCCCGGAAGATTTACGGCAAGTCTTTTGTAATGCCTTTGCAAGCGTTCAAAATCCCGTGGCACATCCACTACAAGCGTATTAAACATACTTATCTATCTTCCCCTTTTGAACATTCCACTTTCATCAAATCGGCCAATACTTTCCATCACTTATGACCATGTTATCTTTGAATTCCCCAAAGATGCCACTTTTCAATACCGTCAGGTAAAACTCTTCCGCGGTCATTTTCCTTCTGTATTCTGTATTTCTAAACATTTCAGCAAGATCAGGTATCAGCGGATGATAACTCTCAAATGATATAGCATCATAGCTCTCGCCCAGCCATTTAACATCTTCATCCGTCAGATCATCCATTTTAGTAAAAATATTACCTCTTCTTAAAGATTTCCAATTTCTGATCTTATAGATACCATTATGTCTGTTCCATACCCATGTGCCGAAGGTCTCAAATTCGGCAAATCCTCTTTTCAGATCTTCAAGCCCTATTGCATTAAAAATCTTACCGTAAAACAAATCCCCATCCAGATTGAGCTGCTCTATCTCATTAAGCATTTCTGTCATAAGATCCACATTAAACAACATATGTTCAGAAATGAAAGACTCTTTGATAACCTTATCCATCCCAAATAGATTCTTTATGGTCCTGAAATACCCTTCGCAGTATTCATGTTTTACATCCATATACGGATTTTCATCCGCATCAAACATGCTTATCTTTCTTACAGGTATCGTATCAGCATCCCATGTAAGATAATAATCATCATCGCAGATCCGGCTATATTGCATTTTAAGAAACTGCTGATAATACCACCCCGGCTTAGAATTTTCATCCATACCATAACCGGCTTTTTTTACGCGTCTGATGATCTGTTCCTTAACATTATCATACGGAAGAAGAGTATTCTCTTCAACAAATAAAACTCTATCCTCTCCCTGTTCCTTGATATCCTTTGCAAGTTTTTCTTCCAGTTCATCCGGACCGATAAATACTATTCTCTTAACAGGAAGACGATCAAAATAAATACTAAAGTCCCATTTTCTTCTTTCATAATCTTTTCCTGTAGTGGGTATGACCAGAGTAACCAGCTTATTGCTCTTTATATTCGTCATATTTCCTTCCTCATTTTTGACATAAGCTCTTTTTCGATCTTTCTCAATTCCCCAAACGGATCCGCATCCGGAAGAGTAAGATCAGGCCTCTGCTTCATAACACCATTGTAAAGCTCAAAAGCCTCCGCATATCTATCCTGTTTCATCAACAGCTTCAATGCTTCTTTGAGTTCAGTAGTTTCCTTCTTTTCCCCAAAAAGTCCCGCCTTGCATTTCTTTGCCCGCAGTCCTCTGCTGTTAACATATACACCCAACAGCTCTTCTGCCACTATAGCCGGCATTTTTTTATGATACATATCACATCTGGTCAGATCTATGTGTTCCCCCGCTTCCAATAAAACGGAAAACAGCCATTCACAATACTTATCCAGATCACTCTTTCTCATCACCAGCATATTACCGAATGTTCCAATAAGATTATTACAGGATTCCTTATATGCTTCCAGATCATCCGGGTATAACACTTTTATAGCCTCTTCTACCGCTTTATACATCGGGTTCTCTGTCCTGTTCTTTTCCCGTTCTGCCTCAGTAACAATGATATCTGAGTCCGCAAGCATTTTTTCGACTTCATCCATCGTTATGGGCTTTTTTTCATCATTTATAAAGTATCTTCTGTAATGACATAACCCTATAATATCAGCATCATTATAATTTTTCCAAAGCCAGTACAACCCTGTAAGCTCAGCATAATACATATTCAGATCCGAAATATGATCATCGCCTTCATTATCCCGCATATACCCAAGATCATCATGCAACTCACTTCCAACCTGCAGTCGTATGTACCCGGGAACATCCGGTACCAAACACTCTTTATGTGTCATCACAAATATCTCTGTTTTCATTTCTAATCAGTCCTTTCCGGCAGATACCTGAAATCCTTTACGCATTTCAGCTTGCCTGATCACTTCCCCTATTACTCTTTCGGTATCTGTCAGATAGTCAGCCCTTATCCTTGCGTGATCACTCATCAAAGAATAATAATTCCTATCTGTTATCAGTTTCATTACTCTGTCAAACATTTCATCATAATCTTTAACGCAGAACTCATCCCCCACTTCAAGCGCCACATCCCCATAATCAGGCGTAACCACCGGCAAACCTTTATGCATAGCTTCTACAGCTGATGAACCACCGCCCTTGCGCTTTGGATTAATATACAGATCACAGCATTCATTAACTGCCAGTATATCCTCCTGATATCCCAGATATGCCGTGCACTTCTTAAGTGCCTCATTTGACTTGATCAGTACATCATAATTCTTATATACCCCAACAAAAACAGTAAAAACCCCTATTTCTCCCAAACGGGTTACAAGTCCAAGAAAAGCATTGTCAACTTCATTATCCAATCTGCCACCGACTACTATTGCGATACTTTTATCTTCGGGCAAGCCAAGTTCTTTTCTATTATATGTATGCTTTTGTTCTTTGAATACATATGTCAGAAT
>CACZSE010000001.1 GCA_902783735.1 uncultured Lachnospiraceae bacterium | reverse complement strand
TATGGAGCAAATGCAATATTAAAAGGCATTAACCTTCTAGAAGGTGCTACCACAAGAGAACGAAATGTTCAAATCGGCGGACATAAAAAATCTTGACTTCAGGATTTTTTATGAAATCCTAACTCTAAGGAAATCCAAACTTTCGCATACTCATTTTATACCATTCTCCTGTTTCTGTATAAAAAAAGTTGAGATTTCGTTTTATTTTAATATACAATCCTCCTATTCATAGTATTCGATGAAAGGAGAAAACTACATGGATCTTAGAAAATTATGTGACACACATGAAACACTATTGACTCGTATGAAGGAGGACGGCTATTCCGAAAACTACATCAAAAGCGTAAGATTTGAAATTAATTGGATAAAACGAAATCTACACTTATCTCAGTATTCTTCTTATTTAGAGTTATATGAAGAAAGGATAAAAACAGGTCGCAACGCAATACCATCTCTCGAGAAAATATACCATAAGCGATCTCTTTTTACGCTTCTTCAGCGGTTTGATGAGAACAACGAGTTCCCCGACCGCCACAAAAAGGTCCCTATTATAAAGAAATCGGCTTATTCAAAACTGAACATTTATTATAAGGCGATCGTCGATGAATACAAGGAGCACGCGACCCAGAACAATAGTTCCAAGAATACCATCACTAAATGTGTATCAAAAGCATCTTGTTTTTTCCTTTTTCTTCAAAATCAAGGTCACATTTCTTTGCAAACCGTGACAGAAGGTGATGTCCTCTCGTTTTTTACAGATGCTTCCGGAAACCTTTGTAAAAGTCGCTCATACAAAAGAGATATCGAATCCGTTTTAGCAGCGGATAATCATGTATTAGAGGATACAAAAAGAATACGGATGTTCCTTCCAGCAATAAAAAATCGAAGAAAAAATATTCAGTACTTTACGCGAAAGGAAGCGGAGTGTATACGTAATACCCTTGAAAACAATACTTCTGATTTATCTAAAAGAGATATTGCGATTGGAATGCTTTTGTATTTTACAGGAATGCGAGCCGGCGATATTAGCGACCTCTGTTTTGATGATATCAACTGGGATTCCGAGATTATTCATCGTTCACAGAATAAGACCAGTTCTTTAGTGGAAATTCCCTTAAGTGTCAATGTTGGGAACGCACTGTATGATTACATTATGGAGGAACGTGCTGAGAACCCGGATCCACATATTTTTCTCTGGTGCAAGCCTCCATTTCATCCAATTGATGTATCTGTCATATGGCCGGTAACCGCTCACATTTATAATGCCGCAAATATCAGACAGAATCCTGGAGATAGGCGTGGATCCCACTTGTTCCGCCATCATGTTGCAACGCATCTGGCATCAAAGGGATTTTCTCAGCCAATCATCAGCGAAATACTTGGACATGATGCACCAGAATCCATTAATAATTATCTTTCATCTGATATAGAACACCTTCGAACTTGCGCCTTGAGCATTGAAGCATTTCCAATTGCAGAGGGGGTGTTTCAGATATGAGAACATTTCAATCCGGATTCGCAGACCTCATTATCGCTTTTATTAGTTACCGTGAAGCATCTGGTTCATGGAATAACAATTATGAGGAAAACCTACATCTGTTTGATCGATTCTGTGCTGAAAATTATCCGGAGGGGAGTTCTCTTAGCCAGGATATGATCAATACATGGTGCGCTAAAAGAGATACTGAACTGAACCGTACATGCGAAACAAGAATAAGAGTCATCAAGGCTTTCATCAACTACCTTCGTGAACGAGATTTAACCGAAGCACAAATGCCTAAAAAATTAAAGAAAGAACCTAAATCTTATATCCCTCATGCTTTTACTCCAAGTGAGTTGCAAAGATTTTTTATCGAATGCGACAGAGTTCCTGTTTATAAGTCCTTATCCTCAAAAGTTTGCCATATCACTTGTCCGGCATTATTTCGACTGCTCTATAGCAGTGGGATACGCACGACAGAAGCTCGTCTGCTTCAAAGGAAAGATTTTGATCCAACTGAAGGGATTTTGAACATCCAGAAATCTAAAGGGTATGATCAACACTATGTGGCTCTCCATGAAAGTATGACTTCTTTGTTGATCCTATACGATCAAGCGGCTAATAAATTACAGCCAAATAGAACCTATTTCTTCGAGAAGTACTCAGGTGGTCATTATGAAAAAAATTGGGTTACATATACTTTCCACTCCTTATGGAGAAAAGCAAATGCAACAGTTCCTGATGTTGTACCCTATGCATTGCGTCACAATTATGCTATTGAAAACATTAATGGGTGGTCAGGCAATAATAGCTTTGACCTGAACGAGCATCTGCTTTACCTTTCTAAATCCATGGGGCATAGAAATATATCCTCTACACTTTATTACTACTCCATAGTTCCATGTCTCGCTGATATGCTTCTGGAAAAAACCGAATCTGGATTTAACAAAATTGTGCGGGAGGTGGACTATGAAGAAGAATAAATCGGAAGCTGCCATGTTTGCCAGATATATATCTGATTTTTTATATAGTTACGCACCATGCTTCCTGACTTATAGTGATCATACATTAAAATCTTATACAGATACAATCAGCATGTATATATCCTTTCTTGAAACAGAACATATAACTCCTGATTCTTTTGGAAGAAAGGCATTTGAAAAGCCATTCATTGAAAAATGGATCAAATGGCTTATATCCGAGCGAAAATGCTGTCCAGATACGTGCAACGTGCGTCTTGGTTCTCTAAGGGTATTTCTAAAATATCTTGGGGATAACGACATCACTTTACTCTACCTGTACAACGAGTCAAAAACCATAAAACGTCAAAAATGTCTAAAGAAAAAGGTAAAGGGTCTCACACGTGAAGCTGTTTCTTCTATTTTCGAAGAAGTGAAAACAACAACAAAAACAGGAAGAAGAGATATCACATTTCTATCTTTATTGTACGGAACAGCTGCTCGGATTGGGGAAATACTTTCTTTACAAATGGAACAGTTGCACTTGGATTCGGCCAAGCCTTATATCATACTACATGGAAAGGGCGGAAAAACAAGGACTGCATACTTGCTTCCCCGAATGGTGGAAATCACTCGGCGATATGTGCAAGAATTTCATGGCAATTCACCGAATCCCAAAAGTTACCTGTTCTATACTCGTGTCGGAGGAACTAGGGGTGTAATGCTTACTGAAGCGGCAATAGACAAAAGAATCAAAATATATGCTGCTTCTGCCAATAAAAAGAACCCAGAGGTACCCCTAAAAACTCATGCCCATCAATTCCGTCATGCAAAAGCTTCACATTGGCTTGAGGACGGCGTTAACATTGTACAGATCAGTTATCTTTTAGGGCATGAAAGCCTTGAAACCACGATGAAATATCTGGATATCACGCCATCAGAAAAAGCAGAGGCACTTGCCACTCTCGAAAGCGAAAAGACAAACTCTACTCCTAAAAAATGGAAAAATCCTGATGGAACGCTGTCGGAATACCTGCAGATTAAACGTAGGTGGTAACAAAACCAAGGGACTTGCTATATAGGGAAATCCAAACTTTGAGTGTATTAGAAAAGTAATATATATGGCTCTTTCTGCAAAAAAGTTTGGATTTCCTTAGAGTTTGGATTTCACAGAGCTTAAAGGTAAAAAAAAAAAAAAAGGAGGCATATATGGACAATCCCAAAAACATAACGATCCCGAAGGGTTTCCGCT